>NZ_JBOBDR010000006.1:0-290873 GCF_050586545.1 Pseudomonas sp. WC2
GATCTCTATCGCATTCAAGATCGGGCAAAAAGCGTTCATAGAGTGTTGTTCACTCTTGTTCATTGTCAATCGCCCAACTGTTCAAATGTGTTCAGCAATGAACGCCGTTTCACCACGCTTTCGCCGATTTTCGCGGCTAATCAACCACTTGCCATTTCTGGCATGAAACTCGCTCCTGTGCACAGGTCGCTTGACTCCAATAATAAAAAGGCCGAGCCATGTCACTCACCCTGGAGCACGTCAGCCGCACCGTCGAGGGCCAGACCTGGATCGACGATGCCTGCCTGAAATTCGAACCCGGTTCGTTCAACGTTTTGCTCGGCCGCACCCTGTCCGGCAAAACCAGCCTTATGCGTTTAATGGCCGGTCTGGACAAGCCTGACAGCGGCCGGATCCTGATGAACGGCGTCGACGTCACCCAACGCCCGGTGCGCCTGCGCAACGTGTCGATGGTCTATCAGCAGTTCATCAATTACCCGACCATGACCGTGTTCGAGAACATCGCTTCGCCGCTGCGTCAGGCCGGTGTGTCGAAAGAAATCATCCACAGCAAAGTGCAGGAAACCGCGAAGATGCTGCGGATCGAGAAGTTTCTGCAGCGCTATCCGCTGGAGCTGTCCGGCGGTCAACAGCAGCGCACGGCCATGGCCCGCGCCTTGGTCAAAGACGCCGAGCTGATTCTGTTCGATGAACCGCTGGTTAACCTCGATTACAAACTGCGCGAAGAACTGCGCCAGGAAATGCGCGAGCTGTTCAAGGCGCGTCACACCATCGCCATTTACGCCACCACCGAACCCAACGAAGCGCTGGCCCTCGGCGGCACCACGACCATCCTCCACGAAGGCCGGGTGATTCAGAGCGGCCCGTCGACTTCGGTGTATCACCAACCGCAAACCGTGTTGGCGGCAGAGTTGTTCTCCGAGCCGCCGATCAACTTGATGCCGGGTCGCATCGCCGGCAACGAAGTGAGTTTTGCCAACTTCGTACACTTCCCGTTGAACGTCGATCTGCGCCCGGTGGGCGAGGGCGAGTTCCGTTTTGGCGTGCGCCCCAGCCACATCTCGCTGGTGCCGAGCAACGATGACGACCTCGAACTGGCGGTTACCGTCGAAGTCGCCGAGATCAGCGGTTCGGAAACCTTCCTGCACGTGCGCAACGAGCATTTTCTGCTGGTGCTGCACCTGCCCGGTGTTCACGAATACGACGTCGATGCGCCGATCCGCATTTACATCCCGACCCACAAACTGTTCGTTTTCGATGCGCAGGGCCGTCTGGTGCAAGCACCGGGCCGGCGTGTCGCGAGGGTTGCCTGATGGCCGAAATCCGTTTGCAGCACCTCGCCCACAGCTACAGCAAAACCCCGAGCGGCGCGGAGGATTATGCGATCCGCGAGATGGATCACGTCTGGGAACAGGGCGGCGCCTATGCCTTGCTCGGCCCGTCCGGTTGCGGAAAATCAACCTTGCTAAACATCATTTCCGGCCTGCTCAGCCCTTCGCAGGGCCATGTGCTATTCGACGGCAAAGCGGTCAACGACCTGACGCCGGAGAAGCGCAACATTGCTCAGGTTTTCCAGTTTCCGGTGGTCTACGACACCATGACCGTGTTCGATAACCTCGCGTTTCCCCTGCGCAATCAGGGCATGGCCGAGGCAAAAGTACACAGCAAGGTGCAGGAAATTGCTGAAGTGCTCGACCTGCAAAACCTCCTGAGCAAGAAGGCACGCAACCTTACCGCCGACGAAAAACAGAAAGTCTCGATGGGCCGTGGTCTGGTGCGGGACGACGTGTCGGCGATCCTTTTCGATGAACCGCTGACGGTGATCGATCCGCACCTGAAGTGGAAACTGCGGCGCAAGCTCAAGCAGATCCACGAGCAGTTCAACATCACCATGGTCTACGTGACCCACGATCAACTCGAGGCCTCGACCTTCGCCGACAAGATTGCGGTGATGTACGGCGGCCAGATTGTGCAGTTCGGCACGCCACGGGAATTGTTCGAACGGCCGAGCCACACCTTTGTCGGCTATTTCATCGGCAGCCCGGGAATGAACCTGATCGAAGTGCAGCCGCAACCCGGCGGCGTTGGTTTCGCCTCGACGCACCTGCCGTTGTCTGACGCCATGCAGCGCCATATCGAACACGGCCAGTGGAAAAATCTGAAGGTCGGCATCCGTCCCGAGTTTATTCACGTGTGGGACGAGCCGTTTGATGACGCGATGCAGGCAAACGTCGTACACGTCGAAGACCTCGGCACCTACAAGATCATGACCCTCGACCTCGACGGCGCACCGTTGAAAGTGCGTTTGGCCGAAGACAAACCGGTGCCACAAGGCACGGCGTACATCAGTTTTCCGGCGCAGTGGCTGATGGTTTATGCCGATGAGTTTCTGCTTGAAGCCGATGAAGCGGTGCAGCCATGAACAAGGTGCAGAACAACAAGGCCTGGTGGCTGGTATTGCCGGTGTTCCTGCTGGTGGCGTTCAGTGCGGTGATCCCGATGATGACCGTGGTCAACTACTCGGTGCAGGACATCTTCGACCAGTCCAGCCGCTACTTCGTCGGTGCTGACTGGTACAAACAAGTGCTGCTCGATCCGCGTCTGCACGACTCGTTGCTGCGTCAGTTCATCTACTCGGCCTGCGTGTTGCTGATCGAAATTCCACTGGGCATCGCTGTTGCCCTGACCATGCCGACCAAGGGCCGCTGGTCGTCGGTGGTGCTGATCATTCTGGCGATTCCATTGCTGATCCCGTGGAACGTGGTCGGTACGATCTGGCAGATTTTCGGCCGTGCCGACATTGGTTTGCTCGGCTCGAGCCTCAACGCCATGGGCATCAGCTACAACTACGCGGCCAACACCATGGACGCCTGGGTGACGGTGCTGGTGATGGACGTCTGGCACTGGACTTCATTGGTGGCGCTGCTGTGTTTCTCCGGGCTGCGCGCGATTCCCGACGTGTATTACCAGGCCGCGCGCATCGACCGCGCCTCAGCCTGGGCGGTGTTCCGCCATATCCAATTGCCCAAACTGAAGAGCGTGCTGCTGATCGCGGTGATGCTGCGCTTCATGGACAGTTTCATGATCTACACCGAGCCATTCGTGCTCACCGGCGGCGGACCGGGTAACGCCACGACCTTCTTGAGTCAGACGTTGACCCAGATGGCCGTAGGGCAATTCGACCTCGGTCCGGCAGCGGCGTTTTCGCTGGTGTACTTCCTGATCATCCTGTTGGTGTCCTGGCTGTTCTACACCGCCATGACGCACTCCGACGCCAACCGCTGAGGCCCGGCCATGAGCAAGAGAAAGCTTATTCCGTTGCTGGTGTACATCCTGTTCCTGTTGGTGCCGATCTACTGGCTGCTGAACATGTCCTTCAAGAGCAACACCGAAATCCTCGGCGGCCTGACACTTTTCCCACAGGCATTCACGCTGGCGAACTACAAAGTGATCTTCACCGATCCGAGTTGGTACAACGGTTATCTCAACTCGCTGTATTACGTGAGTTTGAACACGGTGATCTCGCTGAGTGTGGCGCTGCCAGCGGCGTATGCGTTTTCGCGCTACCGTTTTCTCGGCGACAAGCACCTGTTCTTCTGGCTGCTGACCAACCGCATGGCGCCGCCGGCAGTGTTTCTGCTGCCGTTCTTCCAGCTGTATTCGTCGATTGGCCTGTTCGATACGCACATTGCCGTGGCGTTGGCGCATTGCCTGTTTAACGTGCCATTGGCGGTGTGGATTCTTGAAGGCTTTATGTCCGGGGTGCCGAAAGAAATCGACGAAACCGCCTACATCGACGGCTACAGTTTCCCCAAGTTCTTTGTGAAGATTTTCATCCCGCTGATCGGCTCCGGCATCGGTGTGACGGCGTTTTTCTGCTTCATGTTTTCCTGGGTCGAACTGCTGCTCGCGCGCACGTTGACCTCGGTAAACGCGAAGCCGATTGCAGCGGTGATGACGCGCACGGTGTCGGCGTCGGGTATCGATTGGGGCGTGCTGGCAGCGGCGGGGGTGTTGACCATTCTGCCGGGCATGCTGGTGATCTGGTTTGTTCGCAACCATGTGGCCAAGGGCTTTGCCCTCGGTCGGGTCTGAGGAGCTGATGATGGAATGGATGAGTTGGACCACCCCGACAGCCGCATTCTTCATCGTCATCGGCCTGATTCTGGTCGGCATGACCACGTGGGAATTGCGTTCGCCGAGCATCCTGCGGCGAGGGTTTCTACCGATTGCCACCAGCCGTGGTGATCGTTTGTTTATCGGTCTTCTCGGCAGCGCCTACCTGCATTTGCTGGTGATCGGCGCCACCGACTGGAGCATCTGGGTGGCGTCCGCGTTGTCCCTGGTGTGGCTGTTGGCTGTGATGCGTTGGGGCTAGTCGAGTCGTTCGGCAATGCGGCTCCACAACTTAAACAGGAGGTCTCTATGTTCGACAAAAACAATAAGCTGCGACATAGCATTTCATTGGCAGCCATGCTGGCACTCAGCGGTTTGAGCGCATCCGCCTGGGCCGATGCCTACGAGGACGCGGCGAAAAAATGGATCGGCAGTGAATTCAAACCGTCGACCCTGACGGCCGAGCAGCAACTCGAAGAATTGAAGTGGTTCATCAAAGCGGCCGAGCCGTTTCGCGGCATGGACATCAAGGTCGTTTCCGAGACCCTGACCACCCACGAATACGAGTCGAAGGTGCTGGCCAAAGCCTTCAGCGAAATCACCGGGATCAAACTCACCCACGACCTGCTGCAAGAAGGCGACGTGGTCGAGAAAATGCAGACGGTGATGCAGTCCGACAAGAATATCTATGACGGCTGGGTCAACGACTCGGACCTGATCGGTACGCACTTTCGCTACGGCAAAACCGAATCGATCACCGACCTGATGGCCAACGAAGGCAAGAACTTCACCTCGCCGACCCTCGATATCAAGGACTTCATCGGCATCTCGTTCACCACTGCGCCGGACGGCAAGATCTATCAGCTGCCTGACCAGCAATTCGCCAACCTGTACTGGTTCCGCGCCGACTGGTTCGAACGTGCGGACCTGAAAGCCAAGTTCAAGGAAAAGTACGGTTACGAATTGGGCGTGCCGGTGAACTGGTCGGCCTATGAAGACATCGCCAAATTCTTCAGCGAAGACGTCAAGGAAATCGACGGTAAACGCGTTTACGGGCACATGGACTACGGCAAGAAAGACCCGTCGCTGGGCTGGCGTTTCACCGATGCCTGGTTCTCCATGGCCGGCGGCGGCGACAAGGGCATCCCGAACGGATTGCCGGTGGACGAGTGGGGGATTCGCGTCGAGGACTGCCACCCGGTTGGCTCCAGCGTCACCCGAGGCGGCGACACCAACGGCCCGGCGGCGGTGTTCGCCACGCAGAAATATGTCGATTGGCTCAAGGCCTACGCGCCACCGGAAGCAGCGGGCATGACTTTCTCCGAGTCGGGGCCGGTGCCGTCCCAGGGCAACATTGCTCAGCAGATTTTCTGGTACACCGCGTTCACCGCCGACATGACCAAACCGGGCCTGCCGGTGGTCAATGCCGACGGCACGCCGAAGTGGCGCATGGCGCCATCGCCACGCGGGCCGTATTGGGAAGAGGGCATGAAGCTCGGTTATCAGGACGTGGGTTCGTGGACGTTCATGAAATCCACGCCTGAGAAACAGAAACTGGCGGCGTGGCTGTACGCGCAGTTCGTCACTTCGAAAACCGTGTCGCTGAAGAAAACCATCGTCGGCCTGACGCCGATTCGCGAGTCGGACATCAACTCGCAGGCGATGACCGATCTGGCGCCGAAACTGGGTGGCCTGGTCGAGTTCTACCGCAGCCCGGCCCGCGTGCAATGGACCCCGACCGGGACCAACGTGCCGGACTATCCGCGTCTGGCGCAATTGTGGTGGAGCCACATCGCCGAAGCGGCCAGCGGCGAGAAGACCCCGCAACAAGCGCTGGATGGCCTCGCCAAGGATCAGGACGCGATCATGACGCGCCTCGAACGCTCCAAGGCCCAAGCCGTTTGCGCACCGAAGATGAATCCGGAGCGCGACGCGCAATACTGGTTTGATCAACCGGGCGCACCGAAACCGAAACTGGCCAACGAGAAGCCAAAAGGCGAGACCGTGAGCTACAACGAACTGCTGAAATCCTGGGCGGATGCGCGTAAGTGAAAGGGGAAGTGTGAAAGGCGAACGGCACCGCAAGGTGCCGTTTTTTTTGCTGCCTGATCTACCGCCATCGCTTGCAGGCAAGCTCCCACAGGTTTCAGTGGTGTGCCCATATTCTGTGAACACCGCAGATAACTGTGGAGCTGGCTTGCCAGCGACTGCGGTCTGCCATTTAACATTGCCATCAACTGACCCACCGCCATCGCCAGCAGGGCTGGCTCCCACATGATCTAGCGATGATCCCGGCTTTCGAGTACCCCCTAAACCCTTGTGGAAGCTTGCCTGCAGGCGATTGCGGTCTGGCAGTCGACATCGGTATCGACTGACCCGCACCATCGCTGACCACGCCGGCTCAGTTCAAGGCTGCGAGTTGTTCTATGGTTTGTGGGAAGCGTTGTACTAGCCGAATCAGGGTCGTCGCTTGCGCGTTGGGTGTGGCACGTCCTTGCTCCCAATTCTCTAGGGTCCGGGTATTGGTGCGTAGATACATGGCGAATACCGATCTTGAGAGGTTGAGTTGCTGGCGGATCGCGACTACCTCCTCGGCGGTGATAGGCACCAGCTTTGGTAGCTGGACTTTGTGAGTGCGGAGTGTGACCTTCCCTTGGCGCTCGTCCGCCAACGCCTCAAGGCCATCCATCAGTTCGGAAAAAATGTCACGTTTCATCGTGGGTTCTCGCGTTGAGTTCTCTATCCAGCGTTTGTCGGAAAAGTTTTTTCTGGGCAGGCGTCAAATCGTCCTGCTCGTTTTTGCTGTAGACGGTAAAGAGCCAGAACTGATCGAAGCCTGACCACCAGTAATAGATCACTCGTAATCCGCTGCGCTTGCCTTTTCCTCTTCGTTGGTCGCTAAAGCGAATTTTACGAAGGCCTCCGGTGTCCTCGATGAGATCGCCCGCTACTGGGTTTTTCAGCAACTCCAGTTGAAAACTACGAAAAAGATCGTCATCCAGATAGTCATCTCGGTGCTTCTGAAAGGCAGGCAATTCGATAAATAGAGCTTCCATATTCTGTACGTTACCTGCGTATAGTGTTGTCCCGATAATCGAATCAGTCAAGGCCTCCTGGCCCTGCTTTTCGTTCCTTTTTCAACGGTAGACGCCGGTCGTAAAAACACCTGTAGGACGCATCGACGAGTGCGGTGGGAACCTTCGACTGATCATGAGGAGACTTCGCAGCTGGCGTGACGGAAAAATCCCGCGGCCAGTGCAAACACTCGAGATATTGAATCCCGCAAAAACAAAAACGGCACCCGAAGGTGCCGTTTTCATTTCTAGCCAGCCGAGCAATCAGCCCGCCAGACCCGCCTGCTGAACCAGTGTCAGCAATGGCTGCGGGTACACACCCAGGAAGAACGCGACCAGGGCGATGGCCAGCAGCATCACGCCGCCTGCCTTCTGTTCCCAGTGCAGCTGGGCGTCGTGGCGACGCAGGTTTGGTTCGATCAGGTAGAGGGTGACCATCACGCGCAGGTAGTAGAAGACGCCGATGGCGCTGCCCAGAACCAGCGAACCCACCAGCCACCATTGGTGCGATTCAACACCGGTAGCGATGATGTAGAACTTGCCGATGAAGCCAGCGGTCAGCGGGATACCCGCCAGCGACAGCATCATCACGGTCAGGACGGCGGTCAGGTACGGACGGCGCCAGAACAGGCCGCGGTATTCGTACAGTGCGTCCGCGTCACGGCCGTTGTACGGCGAGGACATCAGGGTGATCACGCCGAAGGCGCCGAGGCTGGTGATCACATAGGTGACCAGGTACACGCCAATGGCTTCCACCGCCAGACCCTTGCTCGCTACCAGTGCGATCAGCAGGTAGCCGAAGTGCGCAATGGACGAGTAACCGAGCAGACGCTTGAGGTTGCTCTGGGTCAGGGCCAGCAGGTTACCGAACAGGATTGAGGCGATGGCGATGACGGTCAGCACGTCGCTCAGCACGCCACTGCTCGCGGCAGGGGAGATCTGGAACAGACGCACCATCACCGCAAACACCGCAACCTTCGAAGCGGTCGCAAGGAACGCGGCCACTGGCGCCGGAGCACCTTCGTAAACGTCCGGCGTCCACAGGTGAAAAGGAACCAGCGACAGTTTGAACGCCAGACCGATCAGCATCATGCCCAAGCCCAGTTGTGCCAGCGAGCTAGGCAGGCCAGTCGCGGCCAGAGCCTGACCGATACCGACGAAGCTCAGCGAACCCGAGTCTGCGTACAGCAGCGCCATACCGAACAACAGGAACGCGGAACCGGCCGCCGACAGCACCATGTACTTGATGCCGGCTTCCAGCGAACGCTTGTTGAAGAAGGCGTAAGCCACCAGACCGTAGACCGGTACCGAGAGCAGTTCCAGACCGATGAACAAACCGGCCAGGTGCTGCGCGCTGACCAGAACCAGACCACCGGCGGCAGCCATCAGGATCAGCAGGTAGAGTTCTTCACGGTTGCCCGGGTAACCCGAACCGCCATCACCCAGATAAGCGTGGGCGAGGGTGACACAGGCGAGGGTGGCGACCAGGATCAGCGCCATGTACAGGCAAGCGAAGGTGTCGATCTGCAGCAAAGGGGTCACGGCCAGAGGCGCGACTTTCAATGCCGGCAGGATCGACAGCAGGGCCAGGTTCAGACCGGCGACCGAGATCAGGAAGGTCTGCGAGTGGTTGCGGCGCCAGGCGATTGCCAGCATCACCACGATAATGGTGAGGCTGGTGATCAACAGTGGCGCAAGCGCAATAAAGTGTTGAATCGTGAATTCCATAGCGCTCTTACCGGGCCGAAGCGAGTTGAGTGAAGGCGGTGCCGAGCCACTGCTGAACGCCATGCATCGTGGCGGCAGAAGTGTCGAGGAACGGTTGCGGGTAGACGCCGATGTAGATCAGCAACACCGCAAGGCCCAGCACCATGATCAGTTCGCGAGCGTCCATACCGTGCAGGATCGAATCCGATTTCGCCGGACCGAAGTAGGCACGATGGATCATGATCAGCGAGTAGACCGAACCGAACACCAGACCGGAGGTGGCAATCGCGGTGATCCACGGCCAGCTCGCGAAGGAGCCGATCAGGATCAGGAACTCACCGACAAAGTTACCGGTACCCGGCAGACCCAACGAGGCGGCTGCAAAGAACAGGCTGATTGCCGGCAGGTAAGCGATACGCGACCACACACCGCCCATCTCACGCATGTCACGAGTGTGCAGACGCTCGTACAACTGACCGCTGAGGATAAACAGTGCGGCTGCCGACACACCGTGCGCCAGCATCTGGATCACTGCACCTTGCAGGGCCAGTTGGCTGCCGGAGTAGATGCCGATCAACACGAAACCCATGTGGGAAACGGACGAGAAGGCAATCAGACGCTTGATGTCGGTTTGTGCGAACGCCAAGAACGCACCGTAGAAGATCCCGATCAGACCGAGGGTCATGGCAATCGGCGCAAACTCGGCCGAAGCATTCGGGAACAGCGGCAGGGCAAAACGCAGCAGGCCGTAGGCAGCGGTTTTCAGCAAGATACCGGCGAGGTCGACGGAACCTGCAGTCGGCGCCTGGGCGTGGGCATCAGGCAACCACGAGTGGAACGGTACGACTGGCAGCTTGACCGCGAAGGCGATGAAGAAACCGAGCATCAGGATGTACTCGGTGGTCATCGACATCTTGGTTTTCAACAGGTCGGCGTAGTTGAAGGTAATCACGCCAGTGTTGTTGAAGTTGACCAGTACCAGACCGAGGATCGCCACCAGCATGATCAGGCCGGAAGCCTGAGTGAAGATGAAGAACTTGGTCGCCGCGTAGATCCGGGTTTTCTTGCCGTCCGAAGAACTGTGACCCCAGAGCGCGATGAGGAAGTACATCGGCACCAGCATCATTTCCCAGAAGAAGAAGAACATGAACAGGTCGAGGGCGAGGAACACGCCGACAACGCCGCCCAGGATCCACATCAGGTTCAGGTGGAAGAAGCCAACGTGACGTTGAATCTCTTTCCACGAGCAGAGTACCGAGAGGATACCCAGCAGACCGGTCAGCAGGATCATCAACAGCGACAGGCCGTCGAGGGCCAGGTGCACGTTGATGCCGAAGCGCTGGATCCAGACATGCTTGAACTCAAGCGCCCAGGTCGGATCGGCGCCAGGCGCCGGTGCAAATGAATAGTCACCGTGGGCCCACAGCCAGAGGCCGAGGGCGAGTTCCAGGGTCATGGTCAACAGCGCAATCCAGCGCGGGAGGGTAGCGCCGAAGCGCTCACCCATCCAGCACAGCAGGCCGCCGATGAAGGGGATCAGGATTAGCCAAGGCAGAATCATGACGGGCTCGTTTCCTTTCGCAAATTCGCAAGGTTCATATCAGACCGCTACCAGCACGATGGCGCCAATGACCAGCACGGCACCAGCAGCCATCGAAGCAGCGTACCAACGCAGTTGACCGGTCTCGGTGCGGCTCAGGGCGGTGTGACCACCCTTGGCCATACGCGGGATCAGACCGATGGTCTGGTCGAGCGGGTCTTTGCGCAGTACGTGGCTGATCGCAAGGTAAGGCTTGACGAACAGTTTGTCGTAGATCCAGTCGAAGCCCCAGGCAGCGAACCACCAGGCCGAAAGGAAACGGCCGATGCCGCTGTTGGCGATCGCCGTGACGAAGCGACGCTTGCCGAGGAACAGCAGCGCTGCCAGCAGGATACCGGCCAGGGCGATGGCGCCCGAAGCGATTTCCAGACTGTGCTTGGCTTCGCCACCGGCATGACCAACGCTTTCTGGCAGTACGCCGTGCAGTGGCGGAACGATCATCGCGCCGATGGCGGTGGACAATACGATCAGCACCGACAGTGGTAGCCAGTGAGCGATGCCGTGACCGGCGTGGGCTTCGGTCTTGGCTTCACCGTGGAACGTGATGAAGATCAGGCGGAAGGTGTACAGCGAGGTCATGAATGCGCCGACCAGACCTGCGTAAAGCAGACCGTGGTTGCCGCTGGCAAATGCCTCCCAAAGGATTTCGTCCTTGGAGTAGAAGCCTGCGGTGACCAGAGGCAGAGCAGCCAGAGCGGCACCACCGACGATGAAGCTGGCGTAGGCCAGTGGCAGTTTTTTCCACAGACCGCCCATCTTGAAGATGTTCTGCTCGTGGTGGCAGGCAACGATCACCGCACCGGAAGCAAGGAACAGCAGGGCCTTGAAGAAGGCGTGGGTCATCAGGTGGAAAATCGCGCCATCCCATGCGCCAACGCCCAGCGCCAGGAACATGTAGCCGATCTGGCTCATGGTCGAGTAGGCGAGGATACGTTTAATGTCGGTTTGAACCAGCGCGGCGAAACCTGCCAGTACCAGGGTCACACCACCAACGATGCCCACCAGATGGAGGATTTCCGGCGCAAGGGTGAACAGACCGTGGGTACGGGCGATCAGGTAGACACCGGCGGTCACCATGGTTGCGGCGTGAATCAGTGCCGAAACCGGGGTCGGGCCGGCCATCGCGTCCGCGAGCCAGGTTTGCAGCGGCAGTTGTGCCGATTTACCGACCGCACCGCCCAGCAGCATCAAGGTTGCCAAGGTGATCCAGAAATCGCCGACCTGGAATTTCTGCGGTGCCAGCACCAGCAGTTCCTGGATGTTCAGCGTGCCCACTTGCTGGAACAGGATGAACAGGCCGATGGCCATGAACACGTCGCCGATCCGGGTGACGATGAAGGCCTTGAGTGCGGCGTTACCGTTGTTGCGGTTGCTGTAGTAGAAACCGATCAACAGGTACGAGCACAGGCCCACGCCTTCCCAGCCGAAGTACAGGAACAACAGGTTATCGCCGAGCACCAGGAACAGCATGCTGGCGATAAACAGGTTGGTGTACGAGAAGAAGCGCGAGTAACCCGCTTCGCCGCGCATGTACCAGGACGCGAACAGGTGGATCAGGAAACCGACGCCAACCACCACGCCGAGCATGGTGATCGACAGGCCGTCGACGTAGAGGGCGAAATCAGGCTTGAAGCCTTCGACCGCCATCCACTTCCACAGCACGAGGGTGTAGTGACCGCCTTCGGGTGGTGCGACGTTGAATTGCCAGATGACGTAGGCGGCGACAATTGCCGACAAGCCAATGGAACCCACGCCGATCAGCGCCGAGAGGTTTTCCGACCAGCGTCCACGGGAGAACGACAGCAGCAGGAAACCGATCAGAGGAAATACGAAAGTCAGAAAGATCAGGTTCATCCGCGCATCTCACTGGCAGCGTCAATATCGAGCGTGTGGAAGCGGCGATACAGTTGCAGCAGGATCGCCAGACCAATACTGGCCTCGGCGGCTGCAAGGCTGATCACCAGGATGAACATGATCTGTCCATCCGGCTGGCCCCAACGGGCACCCGCAACAATGAACGCCAGTGCAGAGGCGTTCATCATCACTTCCAGGCTCATCAACACGAACAAAATGTTGCGGCGGACCATCAGGCCGACCAGACCAAGGCAGAACAGGATGCCGGCGACGGCCAATCCATGTTCGAGAGGGATAGCAGGCATGTCTTACTCCTTCGCCTCGTTACGGCCCAAATGGAACGCCGTGACGGCTGCGGCGAGCAGCAGCATCGAGGCGAGTTCGACCACCAGCAGGTACGGGCCGAACAGGCTGATGCCCACGGCTTTCGCGTCTACGGTGGTGTGGCCGATGGCTTGACCGCTCTGGTGAGCGAACAGCACATACAGCAGTTCGGCCAGCAGCAGCGCGGCGAGAATCACCGGCCCTGCCCAGATGCCGGGCTTGAGCCAGACGCGTTCTTGCTGAACCGAGGCCGGGCCGAGGTTGAGCATCATCACCACGAACACGAACAGCACCATGATGGCGCCGGCGTAGGCGATCACTTCCAGCACGCCGGCGAACGGTGCGCCGAGTGCGAAGAAGGTCATGGCCACAGCGATCAACGAGATGATCAGGTAGAGCAGGGCGTGCACAGGGTTGGTGTTGGTGACTACGCGAAGCGTGGACACAACAGCGATACCCGATGCGAAATAGAAAGCGAATTCCATCGTTCTTCCTTAAGGCAGCAAGCTCTTCACGTTGATCGGTTCGGCTTCGTTCTGTGCGGCGCCTTTCGGCTTGCCAGCGATTGCCATACCTGCAACACGATAGAAGTTGTAATCAGGGTTTTTGCCGGGGCCGGAGATCAACAGATCTTCTTTCTCGTACACCAGGTCCTGACGTTTGAACTCGGCCATCTCGAAATCCGGGGTCAACTGGATTGCGGTGGTCGGACAGGCTTCCTCGCAGAGACCGCAGAAAATGCAGCGCGAGAAGTTGATACGGAAGAAGTCCGGATACCAGCGACCGTCTTCGGTTTCAGCTTTTTGCAGCGAGATGCAACCCACCGGGCAAGCCACGGCGCACAGGTTGCAGGCTACGCAACGCTCTTCGCCATCGGGGTCGCGGGTCAGGACGATGCGACCACGGTAGCGTGGTGGCAGGTAGACCGCTTCTTCCGGGTATTGCAGGGTGTCGCGCTTGCGAAAGCCATGGCCGAAGACCATGACCAGGCTGCGCAACTGGGTACCGGTACCCTTAACGATGTCGCCAATATATTTGAACATGGGTCAAATCCTCACTGAACCGCGACCGCAGGCGTGTTCCACAACACGACTGCAGCGGTCACCAGCAAATTGATCAGGGTCAGTGGCAGGCAGAATTTCCAGCTGAAATCCATCACCTGGTCATAACGCGGACGCGGAATGGAAGCGCGCAGCAGGATGAACAGCATGATGAAGAACGCGGTCTTCAGTGCGAACCAGACGAACGCCAGTTGCGGCAGGATGCCGAACGGACCGTGCCAGCCACCGAAGAACAGGGTGACCAACAGCGCCGAGATCAGGATGATGCCGATGTATTCACCGACGAAGAACATGCCCCATTTCATACCGGCGTATTCAATGTGGTAACCGTCAGCCAGTTCCTGTTCCGCTTCCGGCTGGTCGAACGGGTGACGGTGAGTCACGGCGACGCCAGCGATGAAGAAGGTACAGAAGCCGAAGAACTGCGGAATGATGAACCACAGGTTCTGCGCCTGGTACTCGACGATGTCGCGCATGTTGAACGAGCCGACCTGGACCACGATGCCCATCAGGGCCAGGCCCATGAACACTTCGTAGGACACGGTCTGCGCCGACGCACGCAAGCTGCCGAGCAGGGCGAACTTGTTGTTACTCGACCAGCCGGCGAACAACACCGCGTAGACCGACAGACCGGCCATGGCGAAGAAGAACAGCAGGCCGATGTTCAGGTCCGCGACGCCCCAGGTCGGGGTGATCGGGATAATCGCAAACGCGATCAGCAAGGCCGACATGGCGACCACCGGTGCCAAAGTGAAGATCACTTTATCGGCAAACGGTGGGGTCCAGTCTTCCTTGAAGAACATCTTCAGCATGTCGGCGGCGATCTGGAACATACCGAACGGACCAACGCGGTTCGGACCGTAACGGTCCTGCCACCAGCCCAACAGGCGACGTTCGACAAAGCTGAGCAACGCGCCTGCAACCACAACGGCCAGCAAAATCACGATGGCTTTGACGACCGAGAGGATCACATCGATCACTTCAGGGGTGAACCAGGTCATTGCGCTGCCTCCTGCAGACCGTCGACGGATACGCCGGCGAATGCCGGTGGAATGCCGGCTATGCCCGCAGGCAATGCCACCAGACCTGCGCCCAGTTCTTCATTGATGCGCAGCGGCAGACGCAGGGTCTGACCGGCCACGTTCAGGCTCAGCAAGGCACCGTCGTTGACGCCCAGACGATCCGCTTCCGACTTGGCCAGTGCCACGTAAGGCGCGGGAATGCGCTCTTGAACCGGTGCGGCTTTCGAAGAGTTCTCTTCGCTGCCGAACAGGTGGAAGAACGGCACGGCTTGCCAGGTGCCCGGCGCCGGGTTGAACGCACGTGGCGCAGCGGCGAACCAGTTCAGCGAGTCGCCAGTGCTTTCGATCAGGCGAGTGCCCGGATCGCCAGCGCGCAGGTGACCGCCGACTTCGTCCTGGAACTTGTTCCACGCTTGTGGCGAGTTCCAGCCCGGCGACCATGCAAATGGCACTTGCTGACGCGGTTCGGCAGAGCCCGAGTAACCTTCCATGGAGAAGGCAAACGCGGTGTCTTTGTCTTGCGGGGTGCGCGGTTCGTGAACGCTGATGTCGGCGCGCATCGCGGTGCGACCGGAGTAACGCAGCGGCTCACGCGCCAGTTTCAGACCCTTGATGCGGAACGCGGCGGACGGTGCAGCGTCGACGATACGCGCCAGTTGCTCGGTGCTCGAAGCAACGGCAGCGGTGACGTGGTCGAGTTGCGTCCAGTCGATCGGCTGGTTCAGCAGGGTCGCGCGCAGGGCGTGCAGCCAGCGCCAGCCTTCGTGAACCAGAATGCTCGCATCGAGGTATTGCGGATCGAAAACCTGGAAGAAGCGCTGAGCGCGACCTTCTTGGCTGACCAAAGTACCGTCGCCTTCAGCGAAGCTTGCCGCTGGTAGAACCAGGTGCGCGCGGTCGCTGGTAGCGGTTTTCTGATGGTCGGCAACGATCACCACTTGCGCGGCGTTCAGCGCAGCATCGACTTTTTCTTTGGCAGTGCGGGTGTACAGATCGTTTTCCAGCACAACGATCGCGTCAGCCTTACCGTCGATGACGGCTTGCAGCGCCGCGTCGACCGATTCGCCACCGAGCATGGCCAGACCGAGGCTGTTGGCTTCCGGCACGATCAGGCTGATCGAACCGTTCTTCTCGCGCAGCTTCAGTGCCTTGGCAATGTTCGCGGCGGCTTCGATCAAGGCTTTGGAGCCCAGCGAAGTACCGGCGATGATCAGTGGACGTTTGGCCGCGAGCAGGGCGTCGGCGATGCGCTGAGCCAGTTCCAGGGCTTCAGCGTCCAGACCTTCAACGGCCGGGGCGCTGGCGTCCAGAGCGTGGGCAACGGCGAAACCGATGCGCGCCAGATCGTCAGGAGCGGCGTGTACGCATTCTTCAGCGATGTCGTCGAGCTTGGTTTCAGCGAGGCTGGCGATGAACAGTGGGTTCAGCGCGTGCTGACCGATGTTCTTCACCGCTGCGTCGAGCCAAGGCTGAACGCGCATGGCTTCGGCCATGTCCTCAGCTTTGCCTTTGACCGATTGACGCAGGGACAGCGCCACGCGGGCGGCGGTCTGGGTCAGGTCTTCGCCGAGTACGAAGATTGCGTCGTGGTCTTCGATGTCGCGCATGTTCGGCACTGGCAGCGGGCTGTCTTTCAGCACTTGCAGGACCAGACGGATGCGCTCCAGTTCGGACGCTTCGATACCCGAGTAGAAGTGCTCGGCGCCAACCAGCTCGCGCAACGCGTAGTTGCTTTCGAGGCTGGCACGCGGCGAACCGATACCGACGATGTTGCGACCGCGCAGCAGATCAGCGGCTTTATCCAGTGCAGCGTCGAGGCCCAGCTTGGTGCCGTCGGCCAGCAGCGGCTGACGTGGGCGGTCGGTGCGGTTGACGTAGCCATAACCGAAACGGCCACGGTCGCACAGGAAGTACTGGTTTACCGAACCGTTGAAACGGTTTTCGATGCGACGCAGTTCGCCGTAACGCTCGCCCGGGGAGATGTTGCAACCGCTCGAGCAGCCATGGCAGATGCTCGGCGAGAACTGCATGTCCCACTTGCGGTTGTAGCGCTCGGAGTGAGTCTTGTCGGTGAACACACCAGTCGGGCAGACCTCGGTGAGGTTGCCGGAGAACTCGCTTTCGAGGGTGCCGTCTTCAACGCGACCGAAGTACACGTTGTCGTGGGCGCCGAATACACCGAGGTCGGTGCCGCCAGCGTAATCCTTGTAGAAACGCACGCAGCGATAGCAAGCGATGCAGCGGTTCATTTCGTGGGAAATGAACGGGCCCAGTTGCTGGTTCTGGTGGGTGCGTTTGGTGAAGCGATAACGGCGCTCGTTGTGGCCGGTCATCACCGTCATGTCTTGCAGGTGGCAATGACCGCCTTCTTCGCACACAGGGCAGTCGTGCGGGTGGTTGGTCATCAGCCATTCGACAACACTGGCGCGGAATGCCTTGGATTCATCATCGTCGATGGAGATCCAGGTGTTGTCGGTGGCCGGGGTCATGCAGGACATGACGATGCGACCACGGGTGTCGTTCTCGTCGGTGTACTGCTTGACCGCGCACTGGCGGCAAGCCCCGACGCTACCAAGCGCGGGGTGCCAGCAGAAATATGGAATGTCGAGGCCCAGCGACAGACATGCCTGTAACAGGTTGTCTGCCCCGTCGACTTCGAGCGCTTTGCCGTCTACGTGGATAGTGGCCATGGTTCAAAGGTCTTCGTTGGCCCGGTGTCAGCGGGCGTGGCTAATGGAATCTTGTTATCCGTCCGAATCCAGTCAGCCCCGAAAGGCGTCATCGGACGAAAGGCGAAGGGCACGGACCCTTCGCCTTTTTAAGCGTTTACGCGCCGATTACGATCGGCCTTGCCAGAGGCGGGACGGCGGCGCTGACTGGCGCGATACCGGCTTCGAACTCTGGACGGAAGTATTTGATGGCACTGCCCAACGGCTCCACGGCACCCGGTGCGTGAGCGCAGAAGGTCTTGCCTGGGCCGAGGAAACCGACCAGACCCAGCAGGGTCTCGATGTCGCCTGGCTGACCGCGGCCTTCTTCGATGGCCATCAAGAGCTTGACGCTCCATGGCAGACCATCACGGCACGGGGTACAGAAGCCGCACGACTCGCGAGCGAAGAACTGCTCCATGTTGCGCAGCAACGAGACCATGTTGACGCTGTCGTCCACCGCCATGGCCAGGCCGGTACCCATACGGGTGCCCACTTTGGCGATGCCGCCGGCGTACATTTGCGCGTCGAGGTGTTCTGGCAGGAGGAAACCGGTACCGGCGCCACCTGGTTGCCAGGCTTTGAGCTTGAAGCCGTCGCGCATGCCACCGGCGTAGTCTTCGAACAACTCGCGACCGGTGACGCCGAATGGCAGTTCCCACAGGCCCGGGTTTTTGACTTTGCCGGAGAAGCCCATGAGCTTGGTGCCCATGTCTTCGCTGCCTTCGCGAGCCAACGATTTGTACCAGTCAACGCCGTCGGCAATGATCGCCGGCACGTTGCACAGGGTTTCGACGTTGTTCACGCAGGTCGGCTTGCCCCACACGCCGACGGCGGCAGGGAAGGGTGGCTTGGAGCGCGGGTTGGCGCGGCGGCCTTCGAGGGAGTTGATCAGTGCGGTTTCTTCACCGCAGATGTAACGCCCGGCGCCGGTGTGAACGAACAGCTCGAAATCGAAGCCGCTGCCCAGAATGTTCTTGCCCAGCAGGCCCGCAGCCTTGGCTTCTTCCACAGCACGGTTCAAGTGCTTGGCGGCGGTGGTGTATTCGCCGCGCAGGAAGATGTAGCCACGGTAGGTTTTCAGCGCGCGCGCACTGATCAGCATGCCTTCGATCAGCAGATGGGGCAGTTGCTCCATCAGCATGCGGTCTTTCCAGGTGTTCGGCTCCATTTCATCCGCGTTGCACAGCAGGTAGCGGATGTTGATGGATTCGTCTTTGGGCATCAGGCCCCACTTCACGCCCGTGGGGAAGCCTGCACCGCCGCGACCTTTCAAGCCTGCGTCTTTCACGGTCTGGACGATGGCGTCCTGATCCATGTCGGCGAAGGCTTTGCGCGCAGCGGCGTAACCGTTCTTGGCCTGGTACTCGTCGAGCCACACGGCTTCGCCGTCGTCACGCAGACGCCAGGTCAGCGGGTGAGTCTCGGCCGAACGCTGAATGCGGTTGGCAGGACCGAAAGATGTCAGGGTCATACGTAGCCCTCGAGCAGTTTGGCGACGCCAGCAGGCTGCACATCACCAAAGGTGTCGTCGTCGATCATCAGCGCCGGAGCCTTGTCGCAGTTGCCGAGGCAGCAGACAGGCAGCAGGGTGAAACGACCGTCGGCGGTGGTCTGACCCAGGCCGATGCCCAGATTGTTCTGGATTTCGCTGACCACCGACTCGTGGCCACCGATGTAGCAGACCATGCTGTCGCAGACGCGAATGATGTGACGGCCAACCGGCTGACGGAAAATCTGGCTGTAGAACGTCGCCACACCTTCAACGTCGCTGGCCGGGATGCCGAGCATTTCACCTATTGCGTACAAGGCGCCATCCGGCACCCAGCCGCGTTCCTTCTGAACGATCTTCAGGGCTTCGATCGACGCCGCGCGCGGGTCTTCATAGTGATGCAGCTCGTGCTCGATGGCCGAGCGCTCGGTTTCACTGAGGGTGAAACGGTCTGTCTGGATAAGCGTGCTGTTCATGCTTAGCGGTCCACGTCGGCCATAACGAAATCGATACTACCCAGGTACGCAATCATGTCCGCGACCATGCTGCCTTTGATCACCGAAGGGATCTGTTGCAGATGCGGGAAGCTTGGAGTGCGGATCCGGGTACGGTAGCTCATGGTGCCGCCGTCGCTCGTCAGGTAATAACTGTTGATGCCCTTGGTCGCTTCGATCATCTGGAAGGATTCGTTGGCCGGCATCACCGGGCCCCACGAAACTTGCAGGAAGTGCGTGATCAAGGTTTCGATGTGCTGCAGCGTGCGTTCTTTCGGCGGCGGCGTGGTCAGCGGGTGATCCGCCTTGTACGGGCCTTCCGGCATGTTGCGCATGCACTGGTCGATGATCTTGATGCTCTGGCGCATCTCTTCAACGCGAACCATGCAGCGGTCGTAGGCATCGCCATTGGCGGCCAGCGGTACTTCGAACTCGAAGTTCTCGTAGCCGGAGTACGGACGCGCTTTACGCAGGTCGAAGTCGCAACCGGTCGAACGCAGGCCAGCACCGGTGACGCCCCATTCCAGGGCTTCTTTGGTGTTGTACTGGGCAACGCCGATGGTACGGCCCTTGAGGATGCTGTTCTGCAGGGCAGCCTTGGTGTATTCGTCGAGGCGTTTTGGCAGCCATTCAACGAAGTCTTTCACCAGTTTTTCCCAGCCGCGCGGCAGGTCGTGGGCAACGCCACCGATGCGGTACCAGGCCGGGTGCAGACGGAAACCGGTAATGGCTTCAATCACCGTGTACGCCTTCTGGCGGTCGGTGAAGGTGAAGAACACCGGCGTCATCGCGCCGACGTCCTGGATGTAAGTCCCGAGGAACAGCAGGTGGCTGGTGATCCGGAAGAACTCGGCCATCATGATGCGGATGACGTCGACCTTCTCAGGCACCTTGATGCCGGCCAGCTTCTCGACCGAGAGCACGTACGGCAGGTTGTTCATCACGCCGCCGAGGTAGTCGATACGGTCGGTGTACGGAATGAAACTGTGCCACGACTGACGCTCGGCCATTTTCTCGGCACCACGGTGGTGGTAGCCAATGTCCGGCACGCAATCGACGATCTCTTCACCGTCCAGCTGCAGAATGATACGGAACGCACCGTGCGCCGAAGGGTGGTTCGGGCCGAGGTTGAGGAACATGTAGTCCTCGTTCGGGCCGGAACGCTTCATGCCCCAGTCTTCAGGGCGGAAACGCGCGGCTTCTTCCTCAAGCTGTTGCTTGGCGAGGTTGAGGCTGTACGGATCGAATTCGGTGGCGCGCGCCGGGAAGTCCTTGCGCAGCGGGTGACCTTCCCAGGTCGGCGGCATCATGATGCGCGACAGGTGCGGGTGACCTTTGAAGTCGATGCCGAACATGTCCCAGACTTCACGCTCGTACCAGTTGGCGTTCGGCCAGATGCTGGTGACGGTCGGCAAGCTGAGGTCGCTCTCGGACAAGGCGACCTTGATCATCACGTCACTGTTACGCTCAAGCGACATGAGGTGATAGAACACGGTGAACTCGGCGTCGCTCGGCAGCCCTTGACGCTTGGTGCGCAGACGCTCGTCCACGCCGTGCAGGTCATAGAGCATGACGTACGGCTTGGGCAGGTTGCGCAGGAAAGTCAGGACTTCAACGAGCCTGGCGCGCGCGACCCACAGCACCGGCATGCCGGTGCGGGTCGACTGAGCGGTGAACGCTTCGGCGCCAAAACGGTTGTTCAATTCAACGACCACATCCTGGTCGTCGGCCTTATAAGGCGGGATGTACAGAGCACTGCCTGTAGTCATGGTTATTTTTTCGCTTTCGGTCAACGTAAAGAATGAAGCCAGCTTCTCGTTTCTTTGTAAGAACAGATCTGGATCAGACTTCGTCAGGGCTGCGCAGGTTGGTGACTGCGATTCGCTGTTCGCGGCGCTCTTCCTTCTGCGAAGGCATGTCGGCGCGATAAACGCCTTGATCGCCAACGACCCAGGAAAGCGGACGACGCTCCTTGCCGATCGATTCCTGCAAAAGCATCAAGCCTTGCAGAAATGCTTCCGGACGAGGAGGGCAGCCAGGTACGTAGACGTCCACGGGCAGGAACTTGTCCACCCCTTGAACCACAGAGTAGATGTCGTACATGCCACCGGAGTTAGCGCACGAACCCATGGAGATCACCCACTTCGGTTCGAGCATCTGCTCGTAGAGACGCTGGATGATCGGCGCCATCTTGATGAAGCAGGTACCGGCGATAACCATGAAGTCGGCCTGACGCGGCGATGCCCGGATAACCTCGGCGCCAAAGCGCGCGATGTCGTGGGGCGCCGTGAAGGCGGTGGTCATTTCCACGTAGCAGCACGACAAGCCGAAGTTGTACGGCCACAGGGAGTTCTTACGTCCCCAGTTGACCGCGCCACTCAGCACGTCTTCCAGCTTGCCCATGAAAATGTTTTTGTGGACTTGATCTTCTAACGGATCGGAAACGGTTTCCCGTTCGCCAATCGGATACTGCTCGTTAGGAGCATCGGGGTCGATCCTGGTGAGATTGTATTGCATTGCCAAAGCCTCATTGTTTCAGCTTCGCCTGCCGCTTGCGACGAGCTTCCGGAGCCCAGTCAAGGGCGCCCACTCGGAACAGGTAGACAAGACCTGCCAACAGAATTGCTATGAAAACGAGAGCTTCGACGAATCCGGTCCAGCCGCTTTCGCGGACGGACACAGACCATGCAAAGAGAAAGAGGGCTTCGATATCGAAGATCACGAAGAGCATCGCGACCAGATAGAATTTGGCTGAGAGCCGCAAGCGGGCGCCACCGGTAGGTAGCATGCCCGACTCGAACGGTTCGTTTTTGCTGCGGCCCCAGGCTTTTGACCCGAGGAGGCTGGAGACGCCAAGCATGAAGGCACACAGGCCGACGACACCCAGAAGGAAAATGGCAAAGCCCCAGTTGTGGGCCATGAGTCCTGTCGCTTCGGGCATGCTGGTAATCCTTAACAGAGAGCAAAGGTCTCTGAGCTTGATAAAGAAATAGGCAGTGACGATATGTCGCAGCAATCAATCGCGCTGATTTTATGGCTAAACACCCGGCAAGTAAAATTCCTATAGCGAAATTATTTATTGGAATAAGGACATAGCGCATCTCCGATGCCCTGCAGCCCATGCGTTGCGGGCATTAGCCGGGGTTATGCAAATAATGTTTTGTAGAGAATGTAACGAACATAGTTGTCGCTAAATGATAATTAATATCGTTTGGAATGGTTTTGTAACTGTTTAACGGGTGAGGTATTGGGAAGTTGTCTTACTTGCGCGTTACTGCAAGTAGCGACGGCGCCCGTTTTACACGATTTTTCCTACGCCGCTACCGCTCTGGATCAATGTTTTGTCCGAGCGCCGCGAATCCCTTTGGCAGCGAGCGGTGGTGTGCCGGAAGTCCTGTGTCCAACCGAGAACCCTGGAGCGAGCCTGCTCGCGAAAGCGGTCTGCCAGTCACCGCCAAACCCGACGCCTTGCGCGCCGGGCCTGAATCCCAATCCTCTTAGCCGAACCGCCCAGCCAGTTTCGAAGCCGCCACCGCAAAAGCAGCCTTCATCTCCTCAACCACGCCATCATCGTGGGCGAACGACAGGTAAACCCGCCCATAAGGCGAAGGCATCACCAGCACCCCGGCTTCGCGCAACGCCAAATGCAGCGCCTTACTGAACTCGGCATCGCCACATTCCAGCGCCTCGGCATAATTCGTCGGTGCCTGCGCCGAAGGCCAGATCCCAAACACATTCCCGTAACCACTGGTGCTGACCGTCATCCCATGGGCCTTGAACGAGGCCTCCACCGAAACACGCAGCGCCTCACCCCGCGCAATCAAACGCTGATAATCCGCATCATCCAGTTGTGCCAAGGTGCTGATCACCGCTGCACACGCCATCGGGTTGCCGCTGAACGTGCCGCCACGCAGCACACGGCCTTCCTCAAACCCCGCCAAGATATGCGGCTTGCCGACAATCGCCGACACCGGCACGCCATTACCGATCGCCTTGCCAACACTGGCGATGTCCGGATCCAGCCCCGCCTGCAAACCCGCGAGGCCGGCGAACAGGCGAAACCCCATCAGCACTTCATCGCAGATCACCAACGCCCCATGTCGATGCGCGACTTCCTGAACATGCAGCAAATACCCCGGCGCCGGCATGATGCAGCCGGCATTGGCGAGCATCGGCTCAAGAATCACCGCCGCAATGTCCGCATCTTCAGCAAACAACCGCTCGACATCATCAAAGTCATTGAAGCGCAGCAACGTCGTGCGCGGCGTAGAAGGTCGCTGGCCGTCAGCGAAATTCGCCTCACTGGACGACACATTGCCGAAGCTGACGTCATCGAACCAACCGTCGAAGCCCGCGGCCATTTTCGCGATACGCCCGCGCCCGGTATAAGCGCGAGCCGCACGGCAGGCAAGGTGTACCGCTTCACTGCCGGAGTTGGTGAAAATCACCTTGCTCAGCGCGCCGGTATGCGCCGCCAGTGCCGAGGCCGCCGCGTGTTCACGAACATGCGCCCACGACGGCGCGGCAGAATCGGCCAACGCAGCTGCCACCTGTTCGTTCACGCGGTTATTGGCGTGCCCCAGCAGCACAGCGCCAAAGCCAAGCGCGGTGTCGATGTAGCGCCGACCTTGATCGTCATACACGTAGGCGTCCTTGCCGTTGCGGATAAACAGGGTTTCGCCATTGAGTTCAGGAAGGATGCGCGCGGCGCTGGAAACATCGCCAATCAGGTTACGCATAGAAGCCTCTGTGCTTGTTAATAGGTGAGCGCTCAGCCGCGCTCGGTGTTCCACGGACTTTGCGCGAGTTTCTGTTCAAGAAAGTCGCGGAACACGCGGATCCTGGGGCTGAGGTGCTTGCGATTGGTGTAGATCATGTAAATCGGTTCAAAGCTGTCCGGGCTGTAGCTCTGCAGTAGCGGGATCAAGCGACCTTCGCGGATATCGTGGCCGATATGAAACTCAGCCAGGCGCACAATGCCCGCGCCGCTGAGTGCCAGATCGCGCAGCAGATCGCCCTGAGCGAAAGTCGCTTTGGGAATCACCGGGATGCACGTTGGGTGGCCATCGATGAGGAAATCCCAGTCGTTCCACACGCTGTTGAAGCCAAAACTGAAACAGGTGTGATCGAGCAATTGCTGTGGGTGCTCCGGCGTTCCGTGGCGAGCGAGGTAGTCCGGGGAGGCGCAGATGATCCAGCGGCTCTGGCCAATCTTGCGGGCGATGCGCGTGGAATCTGGCAGGACGCCGCTGTGAATCGCCAGATCCAGCCCTTGATCGAACTGATCGGAAAACTGCGCGCCGATCTGGATATCAATCGTCAGCCCGGGGTAGGCCGCCAAGAACTCCGGCAACCACGGAATGATCTGGTGTTTGGCGAACGTCGACATCGTGTGAATCCGCAGCATGCCGCTGACCCGCGTCGGAAACGCTTCGGCCAGCGAGTCGGCTTCGGCCATCGCATTGATCACCGCGCGGGCGCTGACCAGATAGGCCGCGCCTTCTTCGGTCAGCGACAAGCTGCGCGTGCCGCGTTGAAACAGGCGCACCTGCAAGCGATCTTCCAGGCGCGAAATCAGCTTGCTGATGGCCGACGGCGTCAGACCGTGGGCGCGAGAGGCCGCTGAAAAGTTACCGTGCTCGGTGGCCCAAAGAAACGCCAGCAGCTGCGAGTAGTTATCCAAGGCTTGCCTCCCGTGTCGATCAGACGCCTGCCACGGCGTCGATCAGCGAATGAACTGTTCGATGTAATCGTCTGGCAGCCCGAGCTTTTTGTAGTGCGCGCGGGCCGTTTCCAGTTTGGTGAAAACGTCTTCGTAACCGACCGCTACACCCTGCGGGTCAACGTAGGTGTAGCCGCCCTGCACGTGAAACCAGGTGATCATCTCTTCGACATCTTCCGGCACAAACAGGGTGTGCGTCTCGCCCGGTGGCTCGAACGCGAACGAACCTTCCTCGGCGACCCAGTCATGCTCCAGATAGTACCAGCGACCTTTCAGCACCATCGCGTGCACGCCGCCGGTATGACGATGGCGCGAGAGCACACCGCTTTTGCGCACGCGCAACAGGTTGATGTAGTAGCCACCGGACACGCTGAGCAACACCGGTTTGAACGACACCGAATCGGTCACCGGCACCCACAGTTGATCGTCTTCCAGCCATTGGCCGAGGACGCCGGGGTGCACCATGTCGGGCGCCATGTACGGCACTTGCGGCAGTTGATACGGGATGGCCAGTTCGTCAGGTTTAGGCGCAATACTCATGAGGCGTTCCTTGTAAGTTTTGATAACCCCCGGCCGTTTGTTGGCCGGGGTTTCAAGCAGGTTAGGCTGGCGATCAACCGTGAAAAAGTGGGTCGCCGGCACACTCGCTGTGACGCTCAGTCACAGTGGCGGGCGGTGTTCAGGCCAATACTTGCGGGGTGGCGGTTTCAACTGGCGCCATGGCGCTGCGGCGTGCCGACAGTTCGGGCTGCGACTTCTGCAAATACGCGCCGATGATCACCAGCACCGCCGTCAGGCCGAGGGTCGAGAGCAGTTCCGCACGCTGGCCGGGGAAGGCCGCCATGATCGCGAACACGCCGAGGATGAACCCGATCGTGAGGATCGTCAGATACGGAAACATCCACATCCGCACTTCGAGTTTCTTGCCCTGCGCGACCAGTTTGCGGCGCATGCACAGTTGTGTGACGGCGATCACCAGGTACATCAGCAAGGCCAATGCGCCGCTGGTGGCCAGCAGAAACTGAAACACTTGCTTGGGCAGCAGGTAGTTGGCGGTCAGCGCCGTCAGCGCCGCGACCGATGTCAGCGCGACGGCCAGCAGTGGTACGCCGTGACGGGTGGTGTGCGACACCGCGTTCGGTGCATCGCCGCGACGGGCCAGCGAGTAGGCCATGCGCGAAGCGGTGTAGATCGCCGAGTTCAGGCAACTGGTGACGGCCACCAGCACAACAATGCCCATGATCTGCGGCGCCCACGGAATGTTCATCGCACTCAACACGGCCTGGTAAGAACCCTTCGCCAGATCTGGGGCGTTCCACGGAATCAGGCACACCACCACAAACATCGAGCCGAGATAGAACAAGCCCAAACGCCAGACCACGGCATGAATGGCTTTTTTGATGTTGGCTTTCGGGTCCTTGGATTCAGCGGCGGCAATGGTCACCACTTCGCTGCCCTGGAAACTGAACATCGCTGTTAGCAGGCCGGCGACAATCGCCACGTTACCGTTGGGGGCGAAACCGCCGTTGGCGTAGAGATTGGAAATCCCGCTGGTCGAAGAACCCGGCAAAACCCCGAAAATCGCCAGCACACCGAGAATGATGAAACCGACGATCGAGACGACCTTGAACAACGACAACCAATATTCCAGCGTACCGAACGAACCGACGCTGAGGCTGTTGCACAGGATCAGCGCAAACGTGACGCCGAACGCCGCCACCCAATGGGAAATCCCTAGCCAATCGCCAAGGATATTGCCGGCGACAATCGCTTCAATGGCAATGACCAGCACGTAAAACCACCAGTACAACCAACCGATGGAAAACCCGGCCCAGCGACCAATCGCCTGATCGGCATAGGATGAGAACGACCCGGTGTCTGGCCGCGCAGTGGCCATTTCGCCGAGCATCTGCATGACCAGCACCACGATGATCGCGGCGCAGACATACGACACCAGCACCGCAGGACCAGCGGTGGCGATGGCATTGCTCGAACCCACAAACAGACCGGCGCCGATCACGCCGCCGATCGAAATCATTGTGACCTGCCGTCCCTTCAAGCCATTCCCTAGCTCGTTGTTAGCCTTGTCTTTGTCATCACGCATCGGCTTGTACCTCGAATGAACGTCTTTATTATTGTCATAGCGCCGCAACGACACGGCGATGGGCCGTACCCTAAGCGTTAAGAGGGGAGGGCATTAGCCCCAAATGGTTCAAACAGGGTGTGAACTGTCGTCACAGATGGCGGAGTTTTGGCGGGGAAGTGTCAAGGACGGGAGTGGGTGGGGAAGCTGTCGTCAGGCGTCTGCCAAATCGCAGACAAAAAAACGCCCCGAACCAGTCGGGGCGTCAGTTTTGCGGCTCTGCGGTTAGCTTTCTATCCGATCCGCAGAGGCCGTTTGCTCAGCGAAGCAGAATCAGTGGAACTGTTCTTCTTCGGTCGAACCGGTCAGTGCGGTTACCGAAGACGAGCCACCTTGAATCACGGTGGTCATGTCGTCGAAGTAGCCGGTGCCCACTTCCTGCTGGTGAGCCACAAAGGTGTAACCCTTGGCGGCGTCAGCGAATTCCTGCTCTTGCAGTTTCACGTAGGCAGTCATGTCGTTGCGGGCGTAGTCGTGCGCCAGGTTGAACATGCTGTGCCACATGTTGTGAATGCCGGCCAGGGTGATGAACTGGTGCTTGTAACCCATGGCGGACAGTTCGCGCTGGAACTTGGCGATGGTCGCGTCGTCCAGGTTTTTCTTCCAGTTGAAGGAAGGCGAGCAGTTGTACGACAGCAGTTGGTCCGGGTATTCCTTTTTGATCGCTTCAGCGAAGCGACGGGCTTCGTCCAGATCCGGCTTGGCGGTTTCGCACCAGATCAGGTCGGCGTATGGCGCGTAAGCCAGGCCACGAGCGATGGCTTGATCGAGGCCGGCACGGACCTTGTAGAAACCTTCCTGAGTGCGCTCGCCAGTCACGAAAGGCTGGTCGTACGGGTCGCAATCGGAGGTCAGCAGGTCAGCGGCGTTCGCGTCGGTACGGGCCAGAATGATGGTCGGGGTACCGGCAACGTCAGCAGCCAGACGCGCAGCGGTCAGCTTCTGTACGGCTTCCTGAGTAGGAACCAGTACTTTACCGCCCATGTGACCGCATTTCTTCACGGAAGCCAGTTGGTCTTCGAAGTGAACGCCGGCAGCGCCTGCTTCGATCATGCTCTTCATCAGCTCGTAGGCGTTCAGGACGCCGCCGAAACCGGCTTCTGCGTCAGCCACGATTGGCGCGAAGTAGTCGATGTAGCCTTCGTCGCCCGGGTTCTTGCCGGCTTTCCACTGGATCTGGTCAGCACGACGGAACGAGTTGTTGATGCGCTTGACCACGGTTGGCACCGAGTCCACCGGGTACAGCGACTGGTCTGGGTACATGGATTCTGCGGAGTTGTTGTCCGCAGCCACTTGCCAGCCCGACAGGTAGATCGCCTGGATACCGGCTTTAACCTGCTGAACAGCCTGGCCGCCAGTCAGGGCGCCCATGCAGTTGACGAAATCTTTCTCAGGACGGAAGGACGGCTTGGCACCCTGGGTGACCAGGTTCCACAGCTTGTCGGCGCCCATTTTTGCAAAGGTGTGCTCAGGTTGAACCGAGCCACGCAGACGGACGACGTCAGCAGCGGAGTAAGTGCGTGTCACGCCTTTCCAGCGCGGGTTTTCAGCCCAGTCTTTTTCGAGGGCTGCAAT
This sequence comes from Pseudomonas sp. WC2, assembly GCF_050586545.1. Classification (NCBI taxonomy): domain Bacteria; kingdom Pseudomonadati; phylum Pseudomonadota; class Gammaproteobacteria; order Pseudomonadales; family Pseudomonadaceae; genus Pseudomonas; species Pseudomonas sp. WC2. The sequence goes on from NZ_JBOBDR010000006.1 coordinate 28,893, forward strand.
TTGCTGTTCGCGTGTCAGTGCCATGGAGATAAACCTCGTCGCGTCTTTTATGAAAAGTTGTTCTGCGGTGGAAAATTCCTGCGCTCGCTGACCAGAAGCTTAGGTGGTCAAGTCGGATTCGGCGGGGTAGGCGACGGGATGAACGATGGGCTCGAGGGGAAGTGAGCAGGTAGTGGCGGACTGCGGGCGCATTCGGGCGTCGTGGGCCTCTATACGATCTACAGTGTGGAGCCGGGTTACCTAATTACGCTTCCGTCCCTCGGGACAACTTCGTTCCAGTCGGCAACCTCGTCAAACACACCTTGTGGGCGGTACAGACACGAAACGGTTCGCGGGGTAGGTGCGAACATCGCTTCGAAGGCCCTTGCCAGGGCCTCTGATTAGCGGGAGCGAGGCCATCATGCCTTCGCTTTTTTGCCTCGTCAAACGTTTTGTAGTGCTTTTTTTCAAGCACTACATCTTTCGTCTAATACGACTAATCAGTCAGTTTTCGGTGCTTTAGTCCAGCGTGTCGACTTTCACCCGCAAAGTCATGTCATCCCGGCCTTGAGTCGAGTAGCTGCGGGTCAGGCCCTGTTTATCAGCCTGGGTCTGGCTGTTGACGCCGGCGAGGGTGATCCATTCACCGAGGCGTCCGCTGACGGTTGTGTCGGTACTTTGCACGTTCACTACATCGGAACGTTCCTGACTCATGCGGTCATTGTTGGTGGTGATTGCCAGATGAACGATGTCGCCGGTGACGCTGGCGGTGACGTAGAACCCTTGTGTGACGTTGCGGTATTGAGTCTGACTGCTGTAGTCGCCGTAGGAATTGCTCTGGCTGCTGGTGATCGGCACGCTTTGTCCGACCTGAATCAGCGCCGGCGCGCCTTCGCTGGCCTGAATCTGTTGCACGCCGCCATTACGGCTGGTGGTGCTGCGGCTGATGATGCGGGTCTGGCTCGGCTGTGCGCCGTTGATTGAATAGCCTTCATCGCCACGGCCATTGTTTTCGTTGGTATCGACGGTGATCAGCAGGCGTTTGGGCGCGGTGTCGAGTTGGGTGATCAGCGCCTTGAGTTCCTGGATCTTGTCCGGCTCGGCCTTGATGATCAGTTGGTTGCCGTAGGCGCTGACCTGACCGTCCTTGCCAAGGAAGTCTTGCGCCATTGGCAGCATGTCGGTGCTGGTGCGGTAATTGAGAGGCACGATTTCTGTAGCTGCCATCACCGAAAAACTGCAGCCGAGCAGCAGGGTGGTGAGCAGGGTGCGTAGGGACATGTCCGTTATCTCCGCTTTCGAAAGGCTTGATATTGCCAGTTTGTCGGCCTTGGGTGGGGCAAGTTGAATCGTAGACAGCAAAACGCCCCGGCATCGGTGGATGTCGGGGCGTGATCGTTCCCACGCTCTGCGTGGGAATGCAGCCAGTGACGCTCTGCGTCACATGCCGCAAGGGACGCGGAGCGTTCCGAGAGGCATTCCCACGCAGAGCGTGGGAACGATCAGGGCAGAGCTCAAGCCGAATGGCGAACCATGTCGACATGCGGAATCCCGGCTTCGAGAAATTCCTCGCTGACCAGACTGAAACCCAAGCGCTCATAGAACGCCGTGGCCTGCACCTGGGCGCTGAGCATCTGCTCCTTCAAGCCGCGCGTTTCTGCTTCAGCGATAACCGCTTGCATGAGCGCATCACCGACCTTCATTCCGCGCCAGTCTTTCAGCACGGAAACGCGGCCAATGTGCCCGTCAGGCAGCAGGCGCGCAGTGCCGATCGGAAAGTCGCCTTCAAAGGCCAGGAAATGCACGGCGGTCGCGTCGTCCGCGTCCCACTCCAGCTCAGGTGGCACCGATTGCTCGGCAATGAACACCGTTTCACGAATGCGCCGGATCTCGGCGATGTCCTTCTGCCAGTCTGCGACACGAACGCGAATTTTATTCATCAGCGAACCCCAGGCTACCTTGCTTGACCAGCTCGCACAGCAGGCCGCGACCGTCTTCGTCGCTCAGCCACTCGCCGAGGTTGTCGGCGTGCAGGGCGTCAGCGGCGCAAATCAGTTTCAGCAGCTCGCGCAGTTTGCCCGGCAGATAACGGCTCTGGCCGCTGGCGAACAGGAGCAGGTCGTCATCGACTTCCGACCAGGCCAGACGCGCGCTCGGGTTGCGGATCAGCACGGCGCCATCTTGCAAAGCGCTGAGGAAGTCTTCTTCTTCGACGTCTTCCGGGCCAACCACCAGTTCCGGATAGCGCGGCTCGGTCATGTACTGGCCGAACCAAGTCAGCAGCAGACGCTCGTCGCTCATGTGCTCGGCGAGCAGGCTTTTCAGACGATCCAGCGCATCGTGCTGAATCTGATGCGGGTCAGCGGCTGGCTGCGCGTCGGCGTCGGTGTAACGCTCTTCGTCAGTCAGGAACTGGCTGAGGAAGTCGGTGAAGTGGGTCAGCACTTCGGAAGCGCTCGGCGCACGGAAGCCGACCGAGTAGGTCATGCAGTTGTCGACCGCGACACCGCAGTGAGCCAGACGCGGCGGCAGGTAGAGCATATCGCCCGGTTCCAGAACCCATTCTTCGGTCTCGTGGAATTCGGCGAGGATGCGCAGATCCGCGTGTTGCAGCAGCGGGCTCTCGGAATCACACATCTGGCCGATTTTCCAGTTGCGCTTGCCGTGACCTTGCAGCAGGAACACGTCGTAGTTATCGAAGTGCGGACCGACGCTGCCACCCGGGGCGGCGAAGCTGATCATCACATCGTCGACGCGCCAGCTCGGCAGGAAACGGAAGTTTTCCAACAGCTCGCTGACTTCCGGGACGAATTGATCGACGGCTTGAACCAGCAGGGTCCACTCTTTTTCCGGCAGCTTGCTGAACTCGTCTTCAGCGAACGGGCCGCGACGCAGTTCCCATGGGCGCTCGCCGTGCTCGATCACCAGGCGCGACTCGACTTCTTCTTCCAGGGCCAGGCCGGCCAGTTCGTCGGCGTCGATCGGACTTTCGAAGTCAGGAATTGCCTGACGGATCAGCAGTGGCTTTTTCTGCCAGTAATCGCGCAGGAATTCGCGCGCCGTGATGCCGCCCAGAAGTTGAAGAGGAATGTCGGAATTCATATGTAACCTATTGAAAAAAAGCACTTTTCAGACGGGAATAAAAACGCCCGGCGCGGCCGGGCGTCTCAAACGGGTCAAACGGTCGATCAGATGCGTTTGGCTTGCGCTACAGCGTTGCCGATGTAGTTGGCCGGGGTCAGTTGCTTGAGCTCGGCTTTCGCTTCGGCTGGCATGTCCAGACCATCGATGAAAGTCTGCAGCGCTTCAGGGCTGATGCCCTTGCCGCGGGTCAGTTCTTTCAGTTTTTCGTACGGGTTTTCGATGTTGTAGCGGCGCATCACGGTCTGGATCGGCTCAGCCAACACTTCCCAGCAAGCGTCGAGGTCAGCGGCAATCTTCTGCTCGTTGAGCTCCAGTTTGCTGATGCCTTTGAGGCTGGCTTCGTACGCGATCACGCTGTGGGCGAAGCCGACACCAAGGTTGCGCAGGACGGTGGAGTCGGTCAGGTCGCGCTGCCAGCGGGAGATTGGCAGTTTGCTCGCCAGGTGCTGGAACAGTGCGTTGGCGATGCCCAGATTGCCTTCGGAGTTTTCGAAGTCGATCGGGTTGACCTTGTGCGGCATGGTCGACGAACCGATTTCGCCAGCGATGGTGCGCTGCTTGAAATAACCCAGGGAGATGTAGCCCCAGATGTCACGGTCGAAGTCGATCAGGATAGTGTTGAAGCGCGCGATCGCGTCGAACAGCTCGGCGATGTAGTCGTGCGGTTCGATCTGGGTGGTGTACGGGTTGAAGCCCAGACCCAGTTCGTCTTCGATGAAGGCGCGGGCGTTGGCTTCCCAGTCGATCTGCGGGTAGGCCGACAGGTGCGCGTTGTAATTGCCGACAGCGCCGTTGATCTTGCCCAGCAGCGGCACGGCAGCGACCTGAGCGATCTGGCGCTCGAGACGGTAAACCACGTTCGCCAGTTCTTTGCCCAGAGTGGTCGGCGAAGCCGGTTGACCGTGGGTGCGCGACAGCATCGGCACGTCAGCGAAACGGATGGCCAGTTCGCGGATGGCGTTGGCCGTCTGGCGCATCAGCGGCAGCATCACGTCGTCACGGCCTTCGCGCAGCATCAGCGCGTGGGACAGGTTGTTGATGTCTTCGCTGGTGCAGGCAAAGTGGATGAACTCGCTGACCTTGGCCAGTTCCGGCAGCTTGGCCGCCTGCTCTTTGAGCAGGTATTCGATCGCTTTGACGTCGTGGTTGGTGGTGCGCTCGATCTCTTTGACGCGCTCGGCGTGCTCCAGCGAGAAGTTTTCAGCCAGTTCATTGAGAACGGCGTTGGCCTCGGCGGAGAAGGCTGGCACTTCAGGGATACCAGCGTGGGCGGCCAGGCGCTGGAGCCAGCGCACTTCAACCAGAACACGGGCACGGATCAGACCGTACTCGCTGAAAATCGGGCGCAGGGCCTGGGTTTTGCCGGCGTAGCGGCCGTCAACAGGGGAAACCGCAGTGAGCGAAGAAAGCTGCATGGGGTGTTCTCGGACAGTCGGGCAACGAAATGGGGCGCGTATCATACATGAAAAAATCCGCCGGTCCGTTGCCAACTGACCGGCGTATTACGCGTTACAGATTACAAAGCTTTTATTGCGCGGCGTTTACTCGCTGCGCATCAACGGATACAGCTCTTTGAGCAGCTTGCGCCGGCTGATCACCAACTGCCAGCGATGGCCGCCGAGCTGCCGCCACAGGCGCGCCGAACGAATGCCGGCGAGCAGCAGGGCGCGAATCTTCGAAGCGTTGCTCGGTTGCTGCAGATTGCGCATGTCGCCATGCACCTGAATCCGCTGGCGCAGCGTGCTCAGGGTGTCCTGATACAGCGCGCCGCAAGCAGCCACCACGTTCTCGTGGGCCGGGCCGAAATGCTCGACCTGCGACTGGATCTGCGGCAAGCGCTTGCCGATCACATCGAGCATGTCGTCACGCTTGGCCAGTTGGCGTTCCAGGCCGAGCATCGACAGCGCATAGCGCAATGGCTCGCGCTGCAACGTGCTCGGGTCGCGTTCGAGGGCGCCGATCAGTGCGCGGTAGCCTTCGCGCAGATTGAGGTCATCGCCGCCGTACACATCCAGCGTGTCTTTCGGGTCGCGCACCAACAGGCTGCCGAGCATGCAGGTCAGGCCGGCCTCGCTGGTCTGCCCGGTCTTGGCGATCCGGTCGACCAGCACGGCGGCGAGAAACACGCCGCCCAGCGCCGTCAGTTGCTCCTGAGTCGGGCTCATGCCTGGCCGCTCCACGGCTCGGCGACCTCGATTACGCCGCCACCGAGGCAGATTTCACCGTCATAAAACACCACGGACTGGCCCGGCGTCACCGCGCGTTGCGGCTCGTCGAACACAGCGCGGTAGCCGCTGGCGGTTTTTTCCAGGGTGCAGACCTGATCGCTCTGGCGATAACGCACCTTGGCGGTCAGGCGCAGTGGCTGGCTCAGGTCGATCGGGTTGACCCAATAGATTTCCGAAGCGAGCAGGGCGCTGGAGAACAGCCACGGATGGTTGTTGCCCTGGCCGACGATCAGTTCGTTGGTGTCGAGATCCTTGCGCAGCACGTACCACGGCTCATCGCCGGCATCTTTCAAACCACCGATACCGAGGCCCTGACGTTGTCCGATGGTGTGGTACATCAAGCCGTGGTGACGGCCGATGACTTCGCCTTCGGTGGTTTTGATCTCGCCCGGTTGCGCCGGCAGGTATTGCTTGAGGAAGTCGCTGAAACGACGCTCGCCGATGAAGCAGATCCCGGTGGAATCCTTCTTCTTCGCGGTCGCCAGCTCGTATTTCTCGGCAATGGCGCGGACTTCCGGCTTTTCCAGTTCGCCGACCGGGAACAGGGTCTTGGCGATCTGTTCACCGCCAACGGCGTGCAGGAAGTAGCTCTGATCCTTGTTCGGATCGAGGCCTTTGAGCAGTTCGGTGCGGCCATCGATGTCGCGGCGGCGCACATAGTGGCCGGTGGCGATTAGGTCAGCGCCGAGCATCATGGCGTAGTCGAGGAACGCCTTGAACTTGATCTCGCGGTTGCACAGGATGTCCGGGTTCGGCGTGCGCCCGGCCTTGTATTCGGCCAGGAAGTGCTCAAACACGTTGTCCCAGTACTCGGCGGCGAAGTTGGCGGTGTGCAGCTTGATGCCAATCTTGTCGCAGACAGCCTGGGCATCCGCCAGGTCGTCCATGGCGGTGCAGTATTCCGTTCCGTCGTCTTCTTCCCAGTTCTTCATGAACAGGCCTTCCACCTCGTAACCCTGCTCGATCAGCAGGAGAGCGGAAACGGAAGAGTCCACGCCGCCGGACATGCCGACAATGACGCGCTTCTTGGATGTGTCAGAAGGGGCTGGATCACGCATAGGGATTCAATGAGTGTCTTGAAAAAGGACGCGATTCTAGCAGGCTCGCGGCCTCAAGGCTAAAGAGAAGGGCGGATCAGTTCGAGGCTGAAGTGATGACCGGCCAGATAATCGTCGATGCAACGGATGATCAGCTCACTGCGCCAGTTATCGCGCTGGGCGATTAATTCGTCGCGGGTCAGCCACTTGGCGCCGACGATGCCGTCGTCGAGCTGGTAGTCCGGATGGTGTTTCAAGGCTTTGGCGCTGAAGCACACGCGTTGGTAGGTCACGCCATTGCTCGGCGCGGTGTACAGATAAATGCCGATGACGCCGGTGGGCTCGACGTCCCAACCGGTTTCTTCGAGGGTTTCGCGCACGGCGGCGTCGATCAGGGTTTCGTCCGGGTCGAGATGGCCGGCGGGCTGGTTGAGCACGTTACGTCCGGCCTTGTGTTCTTCGACCATCAGAAAGCGACCGTTGTCCTCGACGATGGTGGCGACGGTGATGTGGGGGAGCCATTCCATAAAACCTTCCTCAATCTATTGGTTGAAACCCATTCCCATTGTGGGACCTCTGGAAACACAAACCCCGGCACAAGGCCGGGGTTTGTGATGTTCCCATTACAACCTTAAACCAGCGCAGCAATCGCCGCGTTGAGGGTTGCGCTTGGGCGCATGGCTTTGCTGATCAGCTCGGCATTGGCGTGGTAGTAACCGCCGATGTCGACTGGCTTGCCCTGAACGGCGTTGAGCTCGGCAACGATGGTTGCTTCGTTCTCGGTCAGGGTTTTTGCCAGGGTCGCGAACTGCGCTTGCAGTGCAGCGTCTTCAGTCTGGGCAGCCAGAGCCTGAGCCCAGTACATCGCCAGATAGAAGTGGCTGCCGCGGTTGTCGATGTTGCCGACTTTGCGCGATGGCGACTTGTTGTTGTCGAGGAACTGGCCAGTCGCCTGATCCAGAGTTTTCGACAGTACCAGCGCTTTCGGGTTGTTGTAGTTCACGCCCAGATGCTCAAGGGACGCTGCCAGTGCGAGGAACTCGCCCAGCGAATCCCAGCGCAGGAAGTTCTCTTCAACCAGTTGCTGCACGTGCTTCGGAGCCGAACCGCCGGCGCCGGTTTCGAACAGGCCACCGCCGTTCATCAGCGGCACGATCGACAGCATCTTGGCGCTGGTGCCCAGTTCCATGATCGGGAACAGGTCGGTCAGGTAGTCGCGCAGTACGTTGCCGGTCACCGAAATGGTGTCCTTGCCTTCGCGGGTGCGCTGCAGGGTGAACTTCATGGCATCGACTGGCGCCATGATCTGGATGTCCAGACCGGCCGTGTCGTGATCCTTCAGGTAAGCCTGAACTTTCTCGATCACTACGCCGTCGTGAGCGCGCATTGGGTCGAGCCAGAAGATCGCCGGGGTGCTGCTGGCGCGAGCACGGTTGACGGCCAGTTTGACCCAATCCTGGATCGGCGCGTCTTTGGTCTGGCACATGCGGAAGATGTCGCCGGCTTCAACAGCCTGTTCCATCAGCAGGTTGCCCTTGCTGTCGGTGACGCGAACCACGCCGTCAGCCTTGATCTGGAAGGTCTTGTCGTGCGAGCCGTACTCTTCGGCTTTCTTCGCCATCAGACCAACGTTTGGCACGCTGCCCATGGTGGTCGGATCGAAAGCGCCATTGGCTTTGCAATCTTCGATCACAGCCTGGTAGATGGTTGCGTAGCAACGATCCGGGATCACCGCCTTGGTGTCGTGCAGCTGACCGTCGGTGCCCCACATTTTGCCGGAGTCACGGATCATCGCTGGCATCGAGGCGTCGACGATCACGTCGCTCGGCACGTGCAGGTTGGTGATGCCTTTGTCGGAGTTGACCATCGCCAGCGATGGACGAGCAGCGTAGACCGCAGCCATGTCAGCTTCGATCTGCGCTTGCTGCTCAGCCGGCAGGGCTTTGATGCGAGCGTACAGATCGCCAATGCCGTTGTTCAGGTTGAAGCCGATCTCGGCCAGCACGTCAGCGTGCTTGGTCAGTGCGTCTTTATAGAACTCGGCAACGATCTGGCCGAACATGATCGGGTCGGAGACCTTCATCATGGTCGCTTTCAGGTGAACCGAGAGCAGCACGCCCTGGGCCTTGGCGCTTTCGATTTCAGCAGCGATGAACGCACGCAGAGCGTTTTTGCTCATCACGGCGCAGTCGAGGATCTCGCCAGCCTGAACAGTGGTTTTTTCTTTCAGGACGGTAGCGGTGCCGTCCTTGGCAATCAGCTCGATCTTCACGGCGTCAGCGGCGTCGATCAGGGCAGCTTTTTCGCTGCCGTAGAAATCGCCGGTGCTCATGTGAGCAACGTGGGACTTGGAGTCTTTGGCCCAGGCGCCCATTTTGTGCGGGTGCTTGCGCGCGTAGTTTTTAACCGACAGCGGTGCGCGACGGTCGGAGTTGCCTTCACGCAGAACCGGGTTCACGGCGCTGCCCTTGACCTTGTCGTAACGCGCCTTGGCGTCTTTGTCGGCGTCGCTGGTCACGGTTTCCGGGTAGTCCGGCAGGTTGTAACCCTGAGCTTGCAGCTCTTTGATCGCGGCTTGCAGCTGTGGAACCGAAGCGCTGATGTTCGGCAGCTTGATGATGTTGGCTTCAGGCGTAACGGCCAGGTCGCCCAGTTCGGCGAGGTGGTCGGCTACGGCTTTGTCGCCCAGTTGCTCGGGGAAGCTTGCCAGGATGCGTGCTGCCAGAGAGATATCGCGGGTTTCCACGGCGATATCGGCCGAGGCGGTGTAAGCCTCGATGATCGGCAGCAGGGAATAGGTGGCGAGGGCAGGAGCTTCGTCGGTGAAGGTATAGATGATCTTCGAGCGGGTGGGCATATTCGGATTAACTCTCTCTTCTTTGCTAAAGCGTGCGCAGAAACTCGAGGGGCGCCGGGTAAGCGCGTTCGTTCAAAGTCATCCATGAACCGAATGTCGAGATTCTTCGCGGTGATGTTGGGTGCATCAGTAGAGCGTCAAGCAGTCAGGCTGCGGTAACAACCCGACCAATCAGGCGGAAAGTCTCGTACTAGAGAGGCCAGCCGTCGTGACCCTGTGGTCAGCGGGCGGCATTATACATAGGTAGCTGGCAATCTGCCGATGGTTCATATGCAACGAATCTCGTCCATTGGTCTAAAGGTCGCAGGGCAGGGGGACGGCTAAAGTCGATGGGAATGCTTGAGTTTGGCGCTTTTCCCTTTGCTTTCAGGGTTGTACGAAACGAGTTGTGCGATTGCCGGGAACAGAGGGTTTGCGTGTTGATTTAACTGGGTTACGCTCGAACCAAGCCAGATGTTCAATCCAAACAATGGAGTTCAGCATGGGTTACAAGAAGATTCAGGTTCCAGCCGTCGGCGACAAAATCTCCGTCAATGCAGACCATTCTCTCAATGTTCCTGATAACCCGATCATCCCCTTCATCGAAGGTGACGGCATTGGTGTCGACATCAGTCCGGTGATGATCAAGGTTGTCGATGCTGCAGTTCAAAAGGCATACGGCGGTAAGCGCAAGATTTCCTGGATGGAAGTCTACGCCGGGGAAAAAGCCACACAGGTTTACGATCAGGACACCTGGCTGCCTCAGGAAACCCTCGATGCCGTGAAGGATTACGTGGTTTCCATCAAAGGCCCGCTCACGACACCGGTCGGTGGCGGCATCCGCTCGCTGAACGTGGCCCTGCGTCAGCAGCTCGACCTGTACGTCTGTCTGCGCCCGGTGCGCTGGTTCGAAGGCGTGCCGAGCCCGGTGAAGAAGCCTGGCGACGTCGACATGACCATCTTCCGCGAGAACTCCGAAGACATCTATGCCGGTATCGAGTGGAAGGCCGGTTCGCCGGAAGCTACCAAAGTCATCAAATTCCTTAAAGAAGAAATGGGCGTCACCAAGATCCGTTTCGACGAAAACTGCGGCATCGGCGTCAAGCCGGTTTCCCTGGAAGGCACCAAGCGTCTGGCGCGCAAGGCCCTGCAATATGTGGTCGATAACGACCGCGATTCGCTGACCATCGTGCACAAAGGCAACATCATGAAGTTCACCGAAGGTGCCTTCAAAGAGTGGGCCTACGAAGTGGCCGCAGAAGAATTCGGCGCGACCCTGCTCGACGGCGGCCCGTGGATGCAGTTCAAGAACCCGAAAACCGGCAAGAACGTTGTGGTCAAAGACGCCATCGCCGACGCCATGCTTCAGCAGATCCTGCTGCGCCCCGCCGAATACGATGTGATTGCGACCCTGAACCTCAACGGCGACTACCTCTCCGACGCCCTGGCGGCGGAAGTGGGCGGTATCGGTATTGCGCCGGGCGCCAACCTGTCCGACACCGTGGCGATGTTCGAAGCCACCCACGGTACCGCGCCGAAATACGCCGGCAAGGACCAGGTCAACCCGGGCTCGCTGATTCTCTCGGCGGAAATGATGCTGCGCCACATGGGCTGGACGGAAGCGGCGGATCTGATCATCAAGGGCACCAACGGCGCTATCTCGGCCAAAACAGTGACCTATGATTTCGAACGACTGATGGACGGCGCCAAGCTGGTTTCGTCTTCGGGCTTCGGTGATGCGCTGATTTCGCACATGTAAAACGCAGGCACACAAAAACCGCCTGACTCGATGAGTTGAGTCAGGCGGTTTTTTTATGGCTGAAGGTTTTAGGCGTCAGCTGGTCGCTTTTTCTTCGTGAATGGCGACTGAGGTCGCCTCTTTCACAGCGTCGGCCGAGCAAATCTTCACGGCATGCAGGCCTTTTGGGCCTTGCACGATGTCGAATTTCACTTCCTGACCCGCTTTCAGGGTTTTGTACCCGTCCATTTCGATGGCGGAGTAGTGCGCAAAGAAATCGATGTCTTTGCCATCTTCATCGCGGCCTTCGCGGGCGTCGGTATTGATAAAGCCGAATCCCTTGGCATTGTTGAACCATTTCACCTTGCCGACAGCCATGCTCAAATCCCTCTGCAACAGACTCCATCGCTGGAGTATCATCCAATTCATCCGCAATCTTATTCGTTAAAAAAATTGACTCCGCGGATCTTTTTTACCCACTGTGGGCTCTATTGGTTGTAACACCGTTTTCCCGATAGTCAAGGTGACCGGGCAGTCGGAGTTGAAAACGCGTGCAACCGCCCCCACCACTGTATTTGCTCAACTGACGAACCTTTCTTTCCATGCATGCAATCAGCCAGATTCGACTAACATTCAATCAGGATCGCCCGCTTCTCCAAAAGGATCTTCCACAGGAGCACGACGACGATTCGGCAGGCGTTGCTGTTCAGGAAGCAAAGCCTGCGTTACAGGCGCCGCCGATGTACAAGGTGGTTTTGTTCAATGATGACTACACACCGATGGATTTCGTCGTCGAAGTGCTCGAGGTGTTTTTTAACCTGAATCGCGAGCTGGCGACCAAGGTCATGCTGGCCGTTCACACAGAAGGACGGGCAGTATGTGGAGTGTTTACCCGCGACATCGCCGAGACAAAGGCCATGCAGGTCAACCAGTACGCCAGGGAAAGCCAGCATCCGCTACTCTGTGAAATCGAGAAGGACGGTTAATCGCCGACCACTTGGGTATGAGGTGAAGCTATGTTAAACCGCGAGCTCGAAGTCACCCTCAATCTAGCCTTCAAGGAGGCTCGTTCGAAACGTCATGAATTCATGACCGTCGAACACCTCTTGCTGGCCCTATTGGACAATGAGGCTGCCGCCACCGTTTTGCGTGCCTGCGGCGCAAACCTCGACAAACTCAAGCACGACCTGCAGGAGTTCATCGACTCCACCACGCCATTGATCCCCGTTCATGACGAAGATCGCGAAACCCAGCCAACCCTGGGCTTCCAGCGTGTACTGCAACGTGCTGTATTCCACGTACAGAGCTCGGGCAAACGCGAAGTAACCGGCGCCAACGTGCTGGTTGCCATCTTCAGTGAGCAAGAGAGTCAGGCCGTGTTCCTGCTGAAACAGCAGAGCGTTGCGCGCATTGATGTCGTCAATTACATCGCACACGGCATTTCCAAAGTGCCGGGGCATGGCGATCACTCTGAAGGTGAGCAAGATATGCAGGACGACGAGGGCGGTGAGTCTTCTTCTTCAGGCAATCCTCTGGATGCTTATGCCAGCAACCTTAACGAACTCGCGCGCCAGGGTCGTATCGATCCGCTGGTCGGCCGCGAATCGGAAGTCGAGCGTGTCGCGCAGATTCTCGCGCGCCGTCGCAAAAACAATCCGCTGCTGGTCGGCGAGGCCGGCGTGGGTAAAACCGCGATTGCCGAAGGTCTGGCCAAGCGCATTGTCGACAACCAGGTGCCGGATCTGCTGGCCAACAGCGTTGTTTACTCGCTCGACCTTGGCGCTCTGCTCGCGGGCACCAAGTATCGCGGCGATTTCGAGAAGCGCTTCAAGGCGCTGCTCAATGAACTGAAAAAACGTCCGCAGGCGATCCTGTTCATCGACGAGATCCACACCATCATCGGTGCGGGCGCTGCATCCGGTGGGGTCATGGACGCCTCGAATCTGCTCAAGCCGCTGTTGTCGTCTGGCGACATTCGTTGCATCGGTTCGACCACGTTCCAGGAATTTCGCGGCATCTTCGAGAAGGATCGTGCCTTGGCACGTCGCTTCCAGAAGGTCGATGTCGTCGAGCCGTCGGTGGAAGACACCATCGGTATCCTGCGCGGCCTGAAAGGGCGTTTCGAGCAGCACCACAACATCGAATACAGCGATGAGTCGTTGCGCGCCGCTGCTGAACTGGCATCGCGCTACATCAATGACCGGCATATGCCGGACAAGGCCATCGACGTGATCGACGAGGCGGGCGCCTATCAGCGTCTGCAACCGGTTGAAAAACGCGTGAAGCGCATTGAAGTGCCACAGGTCGAAGACATCGTGGCGAAGATCGCGCGGATTCCGCCGAAGCACGTCACCAGCTCCGATAAAGAGCTGCTGCGTAACCTTGAGCGTGATTTGAAGCTGACGGTGTTTGGTCAGGACGCGGCGATCGATTCGCTGTCGACTGCGATCAAGCTGTCTCGTGCCGGCCTCAAGTCGCCTGACAAACCAGTCGGTTCGTTCCTGTTCGCAGGTCCGACCGGTGTCGGTAAAACCGAGGCCGCGCGGCAATTGGCCAAGGCTCTGGGCATTGAACTGGTTCGCTTCGACATGTCCGAATACATGGAGCGTCACACCGTATCGCGTCTGATCGGTGCGCCTCCGGGCTATGTCGGTTTCGACCAGGGCGGTCTGTTGACCGAAGCGATCACCAAGCAGCCGCACTGCGTATTGCTCCTCGACGAAATCGAGAAGGCGCATCCGGAAGTCTTCAATCTGCTGCTGCAGGTAATGGACCACGGCACGCTGACCGATAACAACGGGCGCAAGGCGGACTTCCGCAACGTGATCGTGATCATGACCACTAACGCCGGTGCCGAAACGGCTGCTCGCGCTTCGATCGGTTTTACTCATCAGGACCACTCGTCTGATGCGATGGAAGTGATCAAGAAGAGCTTCACGCCGGAATTCCGTAACCGTCTGGACACCATTATCCAGTTTGGTCGCCTCAGCCATGAGGTTATCAAAAGTGTGGTGGACAAGTTTCTTACCGAGCTTCAGGCGCAGCTGGAAGATAAGCGTGTGTTGCTGGAAGTGACTGATGCGGCACGTAGTTGGATCGCCGCGGGTGGTTATGATGCGGCGATGGGCGCACGTCCGATGGCACGTCTGATCCAGGACAAGATCAAGCGTCCTTTGGCGGAGGAGATTCTGTTTGGCGAGCTGGCCGAGCATGGCGGTGTGGTTCACATCGACATCAAGGATGGTGAGTTGACGTTTGACTTCGAGACTACCGCAGAAATGGCCTGACGGCTTGTTGTCGGGTGAAAAGGCGCCTTCGGGCGCCTTTTTGTTGTCTGGTGTTTTTGGGCTTTGGGTGTATATCCGTGGCTGCGGTGATGGCTTATTACGGTTTCACCCTTACGGCGACTCACTTTTTTTCAAACCCCGGCATTCCGGCGTTTGGAAAAGGTGACTCGCTGTAAGAGCGAAACCGCCGGCGGCATCACCCGCAGCAACGGATATACACACAAAACCGATAAAGCCCAGATACAAAAACGCCCGGCATAAACCGGGCGTCTTGTATTGACCTGATTAGCGAGCGCGGTAAGTAATGCGCCCTTTGCTCAAGTCATAGGGCGTCAGCTCGACGCGCACTTTGTCACCGGTAAGAATACGAATGTAGTTCTTGCGCATCTTGCCGGAAATATGCGCGGTTACGACGTGCCCATTTTCCAACTCCACACGAAACATGGTGTTGGGCAGGGTGTCGACGACAGTGCCTTCCATTTCGAAGCTGTCTTCTTTCGACATGCAGTAAAGCCCTCGGTATCCAATGAATGGCCCGGTGCAACTGCGCCAGGCAAAAGCGGCGTGCATTGTGCCCGAAAAATGGGGTTTACGCCAAGGGGTTTACGGCTTGGGTTTAGTTGAGGATCACCCAGCGCTGATTAATCAGCAATTCGATGGGTCGATATTGGGTCTTGTAGTTCATCTTTTTGCAGTTCTTGATCCAGTAACCCAGATAAACCGCCTCAAGCCCCAGACGCTGGCTCTCGCCGATCTGCCAGAGAATCGCGAAGCGGCCGAGGCTGCGGCGTTCTTCGTCGGGTTCGTAGAAGGTGTAGACCGCAGATAAGCCGTTAGGCAGCAAATCGGTCACCGCCACGGCCAGTAACCGTCCGTCGAGTCGGAACTCATAAAAACGGGAGAAGGGCAGGTCGCGCACCAGGAATGTCGAAAATTGATCCCGGCTCGGCGGGTACATATCGCCGTCGGCGTGGCGTTGTTCGATGTAGCGCTGGTACAGGTCGAAATATTCTTCGCTGAATTGTGGTTTGACCGGGCGCACCTGCAAATCGGCATTGCGCTTGAAAATGCGCTTCTGTTGGCGATTGGGAGTGAACTGCGCGACGGGGATGCGCGCAGGCACGCACGCATTGCAATTCTGGCAATGGGGTCGATACAAATGATCGCCACTGCGACGAAAGCCCATTTCCGACAGATCTGCGTAGACATGCACATCCATGGGCTGGCTAGGGTCGAGAAACAGGGTCGTGGCCTGCTCCTCGGGCAGATAGCTGCAAGAGTGAGGCTGAGTGGCATAGAACTTCAAACGCGCCAACTCGGTCATGATCAACCCTCGGGATAAGCTGGTGAATTAAGTGTAAGCCACGCGCGCGAAAGTCGCTCAGCAAACCCAAGTGGCATGACTGGGTTGATCCAGGTGTCTGGCCAGATAGTCGGCGAATTCCTGACGGGCAATCGCCCGCGCGCCGAGGCTGTGCAGATGGTCGGTCGGCATCTGGCAGTCGATCAGCACGAAGCCTGACTCTTTCAGATGCTGCACCAACGTGGCGAAGCCATATTTCGAGGCGTTATCGGCGCGGCTGAACATGGACTCACCGAAGAACAATTGGCCCATGGCCAAGCCATACAGGCCTCCCACCAGTTCGCCCGCATCCCAGACCTCCACCGAATGGGCGAAGCCGCGCCGATGCAGTTCAACGTAGGCGTCCTGCATGGCTTCGGTGATCCAGGTGCCGTCGGCGTAGTCCCGGGGCGCAGCGCAGGCGCGAATCACCGCGTCGAAATCTTTGTCGAACGTCACTTGATAACGCTCTTTGCGCAGCAATTTGCCGAGACTGCGCGACACATGCAGTTCGTCGGGAAACAACACCGTGCGCGGATCCGGCGACCACCAGAGAATCGGCTGGCCCTCGGAGAACCACGGAAAGCAGCCATGGCGATAAGCCTGGATCAAGCGATCGGCGGACAGGTCGCCACCTGCGGCGAGCAGTCCGTTGGGGTCGCGCATGGCCTTTTCCAGTGGCGGAAAGGTCAGTGAATTACGTTGTAACCAAGTCAGCATGGCATCCAGGCTTGCAGAAGGGGAGGGCGGTGCGGGCTGTTCGACCCGCGATAAAGTGTGCCGTTAAATGACAGGAATGTCGTCCAGATACTTCTCGGCATCGAGCGCGGCCATGCAGCCCGCACCCGCCGACGTTACGGCTTGACGGTAGACATGGTCGGCGACGTCGCCGGCGGCAAACACCCCGGGGATATTCGTAGCGGTGGCGTCACCGTCGCTTCCGCCCTTGACCAACAGGTAGCCGTCACGCATCGGCAACTGGCCTGGAAACAGATCGGTGTTGGGTTTGTGGCCAATTGCGATGAACACCCCGGCCAGGGGCAATTCGCGGGTCTCGCCCGTGTGGCTGTCGCGCAGGCGGGCACCCGTCACGCCGCTGGCATCGCCGAGTACTTCGTCGAGATTCTGGTTCCAGTGCAGGCGCACGTTGCCGTTAGCGGCTTTCTCGAACAGTTTGTCCTGAAGTATTTTCTCTGAGCGCAGCTTGTCGCGACGGTGAATCAGATGCACTTCTTTGGCGATGTTCGACAGGTACAGCGCCTCCTCGACAGCGGTATTGCCGCCGCCGACTACCGCGACCACCTGATTGCGATAAAAGAAACCGTCACAGGTCGCGCACGCCGACACGCCTTTGCCGGCGAACGCTTCTTCCGAGGGCAGACCCAGATATTGCGCTGAAGCGCCGGTGGCGATGATCAGCGCGTCACAGGTGTAGGTGCCGCTGTCGCCAATCAGCTCAAACGGGCGCTGCTGCAACTTGGCGGTATGGATGTGGTCGTAAACGATCTCTGTGGCAAAGCGTTCGGCGTGCTTCTGCATGCGCTCCATCAGTACCGGGCCGGTGAGGCCCTCGACGTCGCCCGGCCAGTTGTCGACTTCGACGGTAGTGGTGAGCTGGCCACCGGCCTGCAATCCGGTAATCACCACGGGTTTCAGGTTGGCACGAGCGGCGTACACCGCGGCGCTGTAACCGGCGGGGCCAGAGCCAAGGATGATCAGGCGTGAATGCTTCGCTGCGTTCATCAAATACACCTCATAAGCCTTTGTCACAAAAGGTAATGCATGCTCAAATTGAATCGCGGGTTCTATGTGCTTGACTATCATCATTGCTGGGGTTTGAAGCATGGCATCGGACGCACAAACCCGTACAATGCCGGGCTGTTACAGAATGTTCGCGATGCGCTGTGTTTATAAAAGCGCCAGCACAGTGTTAAAAGTAGTCTCAGTTGTGCCCGTCAACTTTTTTACCTGCCTGGATTGGGCAGTTTTTTATCGTCATTCAATAGATGGACGCGCCTCGGGCGCAGGAAAAGAAGCGTTTTGAAGAAATCCACCGCAGCACCTAAAACAGTCGTTCCGCTCTGGCGCCAACAGTTGCACTACCGTCTCAAGGAAGGTGCATTGATCGCCATCGGCGCCTTGTGCCTGTTCCTGATGATGGCTTTGCTGACCTACGGCAAGGACGATCCGGGCTGGAGCCACAACAGCAAGATCGACGACGTACAGAATTTCGGCGGCCCGGCGGGTTCTTACAGCGCCGACATCCTGTTCATGGTGCTCGGTTACTTCGCCTACATCTTCCCTCTACTGCTGGCGATCAAGGCCTACCAGATTTTCCGCCAGCGCCATGAGCCGTGGCAGTGGAGCGGCTGGCTGTTTTCCTGGCGCCTGATCGGCCTGGTGTTTCTGGTGTTGTCCGGCGCTGCGCTGGCGCATCTGCATTTCCATGCGGCCTCGGGTCTGCCGGCGGGTGCTGGCGGTGCGCTGGGCGAAAGTCTGGGCAATCTGGCGAAGAACGCGCTGAACATCCAGGGCAGCACGCTGTTGTTCATCGCCTTGTTTCTGTTTGGCCTGACGGTGTTCACCGACCTGTCGTGGTTCAAGGTGATGGACGTCACCGGCAAGATCACCCTCGACTTGTTCGAACTGTTCCAGGGCGCGCTCAACCGCTGGTGGTCGGCGCGTACCGAGCGCAAGCAACTGGTCGCGCAACTGCGTGAAGTCGATGATCGTGTGCACGATGTCGTTGCGCCGACCGTCACCGACAAGCGCGAACAAGCCAAAGTCAAAGAACGCCTGATCGAGCGTGAGCAAGCGCTGAGCAAGCACATGTCTGATCGTGAGAAGCAGGTGCCTCCGGTCATCGCCCCAGCGCCAGTCAAGGCTCCCGAGCCAAGCAAACGCGTGCAGAAAGAGAAGCAGGCGCCGTTGTTCGTTGACAGCGCCGTGGAAGGCACCTTGCCACCAATCTCGATTCTCGATCCGGCGGAAAAGAAACAACTCAATTACTCGCCGGAATCCCTTGCAGCGGTCGGCCACTTGCTGGAGATCAAGCTCAAGGAGTTTGGCGTCGAAGTCACGGTGGACTCGATCCACCCGGGCCCTGTGATTACCCGTTACGAAATCCAGCCTGCCGCCGGCGTCAAAGTCAGCCGCATCGCCAACCTTGCCAAAGACCTTGCGCGTTCGCTGGCCGTGACCAGTGTGCGGGTGGTCGAGGTGATTCCGGGCAAGACCACGGTCGGTATCGAGATTCCCAACGAAGACCGGCAGATCGTGCGCTTCTCCGAAGTGCTGTCGACGCCTGAATACGACAACTTCAAATCGCCGGTCACCCTGGCGCTCGGTCACGACATTGGCGGCAAGCCGGTCATCACCGACCTGGCGAAGATGCCGCACTTGCTGGTAGCCGGTACCACCGGTTCCGGTAAGTCGGTCGGTGTGAACGCGATGATCCTGTCGATCCTGTTCAAGTCCGGCCCGGAAGACGCCAAGCTGATCATGATCGACCCGAAGATGCTGGAACTGTCGATCTACGAAGGCATTCCGCACCTGCTGTGCCCGGTCGTGACCGACATGAAGGACGCCGCCAACGCCCTGCGCTGGAGCGTGGCCGAGATGGAGCGCCGCTACAAACTGATGGCGAAGATGGGCGTGCGAAACCTGTCCGGCTTCAACGCCAAGGTCAAGGAAGCGCAGGACGCTGGCGAACCGTTGAGCGATCCGCTGTACAAGCGCGAAAGCATCCACGACGAAGCGCCGCTGCTGCAGAAACTGCCAACCATTGTCGTGGTGGTCGACGAATTCGCCGACATGATGATGATCGTCGGCAAGAAGGTTGAAGAGCTGATCGCGCGTATTGCGCAGAAGGCGCGTGCGGCGGGTATTCACTTGATCCTTGCGACCCAGCGCCCGTCGGTGGACGTGATCACCGGTCTGATCAAAGCCAATATCCCGACGCGTATGGCGTTCCAGGTGTCGAGCAAGATCGACTCCCGGACCATCATCGACCAGGGCGGCGCCGAACAATTGCTCGGCCACGGTGACATGCTCTACATGCCGCCGGGCACCAGCCTGCCCATCCGGGTTCACGGCGCGTTCGTTTCCGACGATGAAGTTCACCGTGTGGTGGAGGCGTGGAAGCTGCGTGGCGCACCGGAATACAACGACGACATCCTCAACGGTGTCGAAGAGGCCGGCAGCGGTTTCGAAGGCAGCAGTGGTGGCGGCGATGGCGACGATCCTGAAGCCGACGCGCTGTATGACGAAGCCGTGCAGTTCGTCCTGGAAAGCCGTCGCGCCTCGATTTCTGCAGTACAGCGCAAGCTGAAGATCGGTTACAACCGTGCCGCGCGGATGATCGAAGCCATGGAAATGGCTGGCGTCGTCACCTCAATGAACACCAACGGTTCGCGTGAAGTCCTGGCCCCGGGCCCGGTACGCGACTGATTGCAAAGCAAAAGGCGGGACAATGATGTTCCGCCGCTCTTCCACACGTATTCAAGAGGACTCCCATGCGTCTTATCCGCATGCTGTTGCCAGTGCTGGCGTTGACCACCCTCACGGCCCACGCCGATGACGAGGATGTGGCGCGTCTGACCCAATTGCTGGAAACATCCAAGACCCTGAGCGCAAACTTCTCGCAGCTGACCCTCGACGGCAGCGGCACCCAGTTGCAGGAAACCACCGGCAATATGACCCTGCAGCGTCCGGGCCTGTTCTACTGGCACACCAACGCCCCGGCCGAGCAGACCATGGTCTCCGACGGCAAGAAAGTCACCCTGTGGGATCCGGATCTGGAACAAGCGACCATCAAGAAGCTCGACGAGCGCCTGACCCAGACCCCAGCGCTGCTGCTGTCTGGTGATGTGTCGAAGATCAGCCAGAGCTTCGATATCAGCGCGAAAGAGGCGGGCGGTGTGATCGATTTCACCCTCAAGCCAAAAACCAAAGACACCCTGTTCGACAACCTGCGCCTGTCGTTCCGCAACGGTCTGCTCAATGACATGCAACTGATCGACAGTGTCGGCCAGCGCACCAACATCCTGTTTACCGGGGTCAAGGCCAACGAAGCGGTACCGGCCTCCAAGTTCAAGTTCGACATCCCCAAGGGTGCCGACGTGATCCAGGAATAAACCCAAAAAACCTGTGAGGTTTCAAAGGTAGTGATGGATCTGTTTCGCAGTGCACCGATTGCCCAGCCACTGGCCGCGCGTTTGCGTGCGACCAATCTGGATGAGTACGTCGGTCAGGAGCACCTGCTCGCTCGCGGCAAGCCTCTGCGTGAGGCGCTGGAGCAGGGTGCCCTGCATTCGATGATCTTCTGGGGCCCGCCGGGCGTGGGTAAAACCACCTTGGCGCGGTTGCTCGCGGAAGTCTCCGATGCGCACTTCGAAACGGTTTCAGCAGTGCTCGCCGGGGTCAAAGAGATCCGTCAGGCCGTTGAAATCGCCAAGCAGCAAGCCGGTCAGTACGGCAAGCGCACGATTCTGTTCGTCGATGAAGTACACCGTTTCAACAAGTCCCAGCAGGACGCGTTTCTGCCGTATGTTGAAGACGGCACGCTGATCTTCATCGGCGCCACCACTGAAAACCCGTCGTTCGAACTCAATAACGCCTTGTTGTCGCGAGCCCGCGTCTACGTGCTGAAAAGCCTCGACGAAGCGGCGCTGCGCAAGCTGGTGCACCGCGCGCTCACCGAAGAGCGCGGCCTCGGCAAGCGCAACCTGACGCTGAATGACGAAGGCTTCCAGATGCTGTTGTCCGCCGCCGATGGTGATGGCCGGCGCTTGCTCAATCTGTTGGAAAACGCTTCCGACCTGGCCGAAGACGACAGCGAAATCGGCACCGAGCTGCTGCAGAGCCTGCTCGGCGACACCCGTCGGCGTTTCGACAAGGGCGGCGAAGCGTTCTACGACCAGATCTCGGCGCTGCACAAATCGGTGCGCGGCTCCAATCCAGACGGCGCGCTGTACTGGTTCGCGCGGATGATCGACGGTGGTTGCGATCCGCTGTATCTGGCTCGGCGCGTGGTGCGCATGGCCAGCGAAGACATTGGCAACGCCGACCCGCGCGCCCTCAGCCTCTGCCTCGCCGCGTGGGAAGTGCAGGAACGCCTCGGCAGCCCGGAAGGCGAGTTGGCGGTGGCCCAGGCCATCACTTATCTGGCCTGCGCGCCGAAAAGTAACGCGGTGTACATGGGCTTCAAAACCGCGCTGCGTGCCGCCGCCGAAAACGGTTCACTGGAAGTGCCGCTGCACCTGCGCAATGCGCCAACCAAACTGATGAAACAATTGGGCTACGGTGACGAATACCGCTACGCCCACGATGAACCGGACGCTTACGCCGCTGGCGAAGACTATTTTCCGGAAGAACTCGAGCCGATTCCGTTCTATCAACCGGTGCCTCGCGGCCTGGAATTGAAGATCGGCGAGAAGCTCAATCATCTCGCCCAACTCGATCGGTTAAGCCCTCGGCAGCGGAGAAAATAGTGCTTCCATTGATCATTGCGGTCTCCGTCGGCGGGGTCGCCGGCACGCTGTTGCGCTTCGCCACCGGTAATTGGGTCAACGCCAATTGGCCGCGGCACTTCTATACCGCGACGCTGGCCGTTAATATCGTGGGCTGTCTGTTGATTGGCGTGTTGTACGGCCTGTTTTTGATACGCCCGGAAGTGCCGATCGAGGTGCGTGCCGGGTTGATGGTCGGCTTCCTCGGGGGGCTGACGACTTTTTCATCCTTTTCACTGGATACGGTGCGCCTGCTGGAAAGCGGGCAAGTGCTGCTGGCCCTGGGCTATGCGGCACTCAGCGTATTCGGCGGGCTGCTCGCGACGTGGGCTGGCCTGTCTTTGACCAAACTTTGATAACGAGAAACCGACATGCTCGATTCCAAACTGTTACGTAGCAACCTTCAGGACGTAGCGGACCGCCTGGCTTCCCGTGGCTTTGCCCTGGATACCGCGCGCATCGAAGCGCTGGAAGAACAGCGCAAGACCGTCCAGACCCGCACCGAAGCACTGCAGGCTGAGCGTAATGCGCGTTCCAAATCCATCGGTCAGGCCAAGCAGCGCGGCGAAGACATCGCGCCGCTGATGGCGGACGTCGAGCGCATGGCGGGCGAACTGAGCGCCGGTAAAGTCGAGTTGGACGCGATCCAGACCGAACTGGACTCGATCGTGTTGGGCATTCCCAACCTGCCGCATGACTCCGTGCCGGTCGGTAAAGACGAAGATGACAACGTCGAAGTGCGCCGCTGGGGCACGCCGACCGCGTTCGACTTCGAAGTAAAAGACCACGTCGCACTGGGCGAGAAGTTCGGTTGGCTGGATTTTGAAACCGCCGCCAAGCTGTCCGGCGCACGCTTTGCTCTGCTGCGTGGCCCGATCGCCCGTCTGCACCGCGCTCTGGCGCAGTTCATGATCAACCTGCACGTCAACGAGCATGGCTACGAAGAGGCTTACACGCCTTATCTGGTTCAGGCGCCGGCACTGCAAGGCACCGGTCAACTGCCGAAGTTCGAAGAAGATCTGTTCAAGATCGCTCGCGAAGGCGAAGCCGATCTGTACCTGATCCCGACCGCCGAAGTGTCGCTGACCAACATCGTTGCCGGCGAAATCGTTGACTCGAAACTGCTGCCGATCAAATTCGTCGCCCACACCCCGTGCTTCCGCAGTGAAGCCGGCGCGTCGGGTCGCGACACTCGTGGCATGATTCGTCAGCACCAGTTCGACAAAGTCGAAATGGTCCAGATCGTTGAGCCGTCGACCTCGATGGAAGCGCTGGAAGGCCTGACCGCCAACGCTGAAAAAGTTCTGCAACTGCTTGGTCTGCCGTATCGCACCCTGGCGCTGTGCACTGGCGACATGGGCTTCAGCGCGGTCAAGACTTACGACCTCGAAGTGTGGATCCCGAGCCAGGACAAGTACCGCGAAATCTCGTCGTGCTCGAACTGCGGTGATTTCCAGGCCCGCCGCATGCAGGCGCGTTTCCGTAACCCGGAAACCGGCAAGCCTGAGTTGGTGCACACTTTGAACGGTTCTGGTCTGGCCGTAGGCCGTACCCTCGTTGCTGTGCTGGAAAACTACCAGCAGGCCGACGGCTCGATCCGTGTTCCGGACGTGCTGAAGCCGTACATGGGTGGCCTTGAGGTCATCGGCTAAATGAAATATCTGCCGCTGTTTCACAACCTGCGCGGCAGTCGTGTGTTGGTCGTCGGTGGGGGGGAAATTGCCTTGCGCAAATCCCGCCTGCTGGCCGATGCCGGTGCGCTGCTGCGGGTGGTCGCACCTGAAATCGAAACGCAACTGGGTGAATTGGTCGTCGCTTCTGGCGGTGAATGCCTGTTGCGCGGTTACGTCGAAACGGATCTGGACGGTTGCGGGTTGATCATCGCCGCGACCGACGATGAAACGCTGAACGCTCAAGTGTCCAGCGATGCTCACAAGCGTTGCGTGCCGGTCAACGTGGTCGACGCGCCTGCCTTGTGCAGCGTGATCTTCCCGGCGATCGTCGATCGCTCGCCGCTGATCATCGCGGTGTCCAGCGGCGGCGATGCGCCGGTGCTGGCGCGGTTGATTCGCGCCAAGATCGAAACCTGGATTCCATCGACCTACGGCCAACTGGCGGGGCTCGCCGCACGTTTCCGCAATCAGGTGAAAAGCCTGTTTCCGGATGTGCAGCAGCGTCGCGGATTCTGGGAAGACGTATTCCAGGGACCGATTTCCGATCGGCAACTGGCCGGGCAGGGCACGGAAGCGGAGCGTCTGCTGCAAGCCAAGATTGACGGCGAAGCCACGGTCACCACGGGTGAAGTGTATTTGGTAGGCGCAGGGCCGGGCGATCCGGATCTGCTGACCTTCAAGGCCTTGCGTCTGATGCAGCAAGCCGATGTGGTGTTGTACGACCGTTTGGTCGCGCCGGCGATTCTTGAGCTGTGCCGTCGCGATGCCGAGCGTGTGTACGTCGGCAAGCGTCGTTCCGATCACGCGGTGCCGCAGGATCAGATCAACCAACAACTGGTCGACCTGGCCAAGGCCGGCAAACGTGTGGTGCGGTTGAAGGGCGGTGATCCGTTCATCTTCGGCCGTGGTGGCGAAGAGATCGAAGAACTGGCGGCCCATGGCATTCCGTTCCAGGTCGTGCCGGGGATTACCGCAGCCAGCGGTTGCGCGGCGTACGCCGGGATTCCGCTGACCCATCGGGATTACGCGCAGTCAGTGCGTTTCGTTACCGGGCATTTGAAGGACGGTTCCACCGATCTGCCGTGGTCCGACCTCGTCGCACCGGCGCAGACGCTGGTGTTCTACATGGGTCTGGTGGGATTGCCGGTCATTTGCGAACAACTGATCAAACACGGTCGCTCGGCCGATACGCCGGCGGCGTTGATCCAGCAGGGCACCACGGTCAATCAGCGAGTCTTTACCGGCACCCTGGCGGATCTGCCGCGACTGGTCGCGGAGCATGAAGTGCATGCGCCGACACTGGTGATCGTCGGTGAAGTGGTGCAACTGCGCGAGAAACTGGCTTGGTTCGAAGGGGCTCAGGCGCAGGTCTGAGAACCGAGTTGACCCCATCGCTGGCAAGCCAGCTCCCACAGGTTTTGTGTTGAAGCTGCAATCTTCAGCATCACCAAAATCCCTGTGGGAGCTGGCTTGCCAGCGATGGGGCCCTCAAAAACAATACAAATCTCAACCCCGGCGCCAAACCTCTTTGCCTGCCAACCGCGCCCGATCATGGGCGACGCTGAAATCCTGCTCCGGCCCCTTCGGCACAACCGCGGTCGGGTTAATGGTCTTGTGGCTGCCGTAGTAGTGGTTCTTGATGTGCTGGAAATCCACCGTCTCGCCGATTCCCGGCATCTGATACAGCTCACGCAGCCAGTTCGACAGGTTCGGATAATCGGCAATCCGCCGCAGGTTGCACTTGAAGTGGCCGTGATACACCGCGTCAAACCGAATGATCGTGGTGAACAGTCGCACGTCCGCCTCGGTCAGGTACTCGCCGGTCAGATAACGGTTCGCGCCTAGAACACCCTCAAGGTGATCGAGTTCGGCAAACACTTCATCGAACGCTTCTTCATAAGCCTGCTGCGAGGTGGCAAAACCTGCGCGGTACACGCCGTTGTTCACGGCGGGATAGATACGATCGTTCAGTGCATCGATTTCGCTGCGCAGTGGCGCAGGGTAGAAGTCCAGGTCATTGCCGGTCAGATCATCGAACGCGCTGTTGAACATGCGGATGATCTCTGCTGATTCATTGCTGACGATGCGCTTGAGTTTCTTGTCCCACAGCACTGGCACGGTGACGCGCCCGGTGTAGTCGGCGGTGTCAGCGGTGTAGCGCTGGTGCATGAATTCGAAGTCGTCGAGCTTGTCGCCGGTCGAGCCAAGCGATGTGTCGAAGGTCCAGCCGTTTTCCAGCATCAGCCAACTGACCACCGACACGTCGATCAGACTTTCCAGACCTTTGAGTTTGCGCAGGATCAGCGTGCGATGCGCCCACGGGCAGGCGAGCGAAACGTAGAGGTGATAGCGCCCGGCTTCAGCGGCAAAACCACCTTCACCGCTCGGGCCGGGCTCGCCGTTGGCGGTGACCCAGTTGCGGCGTTTCGCCTGTTCGCGCTGGAACGCGCCGTCCTTGCTGCTTTCGTACCACTTGTCCTGCCAGTGGCCATCGACGAGTAAACCCATGATCAAGACTCCGTAAACCGATAATCGTTGGAGTCGAGTCTATTCCGATGAGTTCGAACAAAAAGCGCAAAGATCGGGCGTGAATGATCGGTTAAATCGATTTGTTCCGTGCAGCCCAGAATTCCTCGGCGGTCTCGAAGGCTTGTTCACGGGTCTGACCGAGGCCGCGCAAGGCCAATGCCATGGTCGCCATCAGGGCCATTTGCGGGTAGCTGTCGACGACGTCGCCACGCCAAACGGCTTTCAGATGTTCGATGTCCAGGGTCGCCGGCTTGACGTGGCGCTGCGCCGACAATTGCGGCCATTCCTCGTCCCAGCTCTCGCCGCCGGTGGTGCCATACAAGTGACTGTCGGCATCCGGATTGATCTCGATTTCGCCGCCGTCGCCCTTGACCACAATCGCCGTGTCGCCAAGCAAACCGCTGGCGTCGCGGTGCACCGCTTGATAGCCGGGGTGGAAGATGCTTTGCAGGCCGCAGCGAGCGCCCAACGGGTTGAGAATCCGCGCCAGCGAATGAATGGGTGAACGCAGACCAAGGGTGTTGCGCAGATCAATCATCTTTTGCAGCTGCGGCGCCCAGTCCACTAGCGGCATAAACGCTAGCCCGCCGTTGTCCAGCGCCGCGCCGACCTCCGGCCAAGTGCGGCACAACGGGATGTTCAATTCGCTGAGCAGCTGCTCGCTGTACAGACGCCCGGCGGTATGAGCGCCGCCGCCGTGCATGAAAATGCGCACGCCGTTCTGCGCCAGGCACTTGGCCGCCAGCAGATACCACGGCAAATGGCGCTTCTTGCCGGCGTAGGTTGGCCAGTCCAGATCGACATTCAGCGCCGGGGCCTGCAAACGGGCGCGCAGAGCTTCGGTGAAACCGGCCATTTCCTCGGCGCTTTCTTCCTTGTGCCGCAGCAACATCAGGAACGCACCGAGCTGGGTGTCCTCGACCTTGTCGTCGAGCACCAGGCCCATCGCTTCGCGCGCTTCTTCGCGAGTGAGATCGCGCGCACCGCGTTTACCCTTGCCGAGGATGCGCACGAACTGGGCGAACGGATGCTCGGCGGGTGTTTCGAGGGTCAGCGCTGGAAAGTCGGTCATAAGCAATTCGTCGGTTTGGGCAGGCCCGCCAGTTTCGCGGCGAGTTTGGCGGGGGTGCCTTTGAACAGTTGGTTCAGGTGCAGGCTGTTGCCTTTGTCCGGGCCGAGTTTCAGTGCGGTGTACTTGATCAGCGGGCGCGTGGCCGGGGACAACTGGAATTCGGCGTAGAAGCTGCGCAGCAGTTCGAGGACTTCCCAGTGTTCGGGCGTCAACTCGATCTCTTCTGCAGCGGCGAGGGCGCTGGCGACATCGTGAGACCAATCGCTGAGGTCGACGAGGAAGCCGTCCTTGTCCAGTTCGATGGCGCGGGCGCCGACGGTCATGGAATTCATAGCCAGCTGTTGACCTTGTCGTGCTGGATCGACAGTTCGACGAAGGCCGGATAATCGATCACTTTGGCCCAATCCGGGACTTCGATGGCGCGTGCCTGAGCATCTTCGGCGAGGACAAACAATTTGATCTGGCGGGTGTGCAAAGCGGTGAACGGCGCGGTGCCCGGTTGCAGCGCATAAACCGCATCGCCGGACAGCAGCAACGCATCAGCGCTGCCAATCAGACGCAGGCAACTGTTCAGGCGATCGTCGCCGAACGGGGAGTGAGACAACACATGCAAAGTCGACATCAGAGGGTGATCACCTGGTCGTAGCGGTCAATTAGGGCGGTGATGTGCTCGGCGTCCAGCGGCTGCGCTTCGTCCAGCGACAGATTGCCGAGGCCACGGGAGCGGGCGCTGTCGGCGCAATAAAACAGCTCTTCAACGCCAAACATCGGCAGCGCTTGCAGGTTGGCGCTGAGGTCTTTCTGTTGCAGCGCTTTGGCGTTCTGCGCGGCGGCGAGTTGCAGCACGCCGTCATCGAGAAACAGCAGGCCGATGGGCAAATCGAACGCGCCGCCGGCCAGGACGATGTCCAGCGCTTCGCGGGCAGCGGGACCGGACCATGGCGACTGGCGGCTAATAATTAACAGGGATTTGGCCATCTCACGCACCTCCGAAGCAGATCAGACGGTCAGCGTCTTGCACCGCATCATGCAACTGACCGAGGCCGGACAATTCCCACGGCGCGCTGACCGAAATCGCATCACGCTGGTAACGTTTGGCTTCTTCGCCGTTCAACACGCCGCGACGCAGGGCGGCGGCGATGCACACCACGCCGTCCAGCTTCTGCTCGGTAATGAATGCGCGCCATTGTTTGGGCAAGTCCAGTTCGTCCTGCGGTGTGACCACTGCGTCCGAGGCGTTGTAGACGCCGTCCTGATAGAAAAACAGCCGGACAATTTCATGCCCACCGGCCAGCGCAGCCTGCGCAAACAGCAGGGCGCGGCGCGAGGAGGGCGCGTGAGCGGCGGAAAACAGCGCGATGGCGAACTTCATGACGGACTCGATCAGCAAAACTGCGGCCATGATAAAGCTTTATCGAGGCCGCCGCGAAACCTTGTAGGCCTTCGCCTGCTCGCGATAGCGGTGTCAGTTGGTGAAGATGAAGAATGGGCCGGCGTCTTCGTCGGAACGCCGCCCGGAGCCGGCTCACGCCTACAGAGATTTTTGTTGTCCTCGGTCAGCGCGGCATATAGCCCAGTTGCCAGCGTCGCGGGATTTTCAGGGAGAGCAGCCCGATCATCGCGGCGAGCAAGCCGCTGGCGAACATCGCTCTGAGGCCAAAATGATGTTCCAGCACCGCCCCCAGAATCGCGCCGATGAACATCCCGCTCCAAGGCACCAGTTGCACCCGCCAGCCACTGCGGCGTTCGCCGAGCATCCAGCGGCCCAATCCACGGCCGAATCGCGACAAGGCACCGGTGACATACGTCAGGCCGACCGGCAAGCCGTTCACTTCCTCCACCGACGCGTTCAGCATGCCCATGGCAATAATCGCTGCCAGCAGCGCCGGCAGTTGCGAGTCATAAGGCCAGACAGCCGCTGCGCACAGCAGGGTGGCGATACACAGTAGAAGCGGCAGCGCCCGACGCCCGCCGACCCGCGCGACGACAACGCCCAAGGCATTACCGACAATAAAAGTCGCAACGAGGATCAACAAACGCCCGGTCAGCCCGATGTCGCCGTCACTGATCGCCACGGCGAGTCGGGTGGTATTGCCGCTCATGAACGAGACGAAGTCGCCGCTGGCCATGAAACCGATGGCGTCGGTCATGCCAGCCAGGACCGAGAGGCTGGCCACCAGCGCCAGACCCACCCGCCCGCGCCACTTTTGCGTGTGCAGGTGGCCGGGGCTGGCACGGTGGGTGGAGGCGGATGGCAGCATCGGTGACGGTATCCTTGTGCGGCGGTTACGGGTCTATGCCATACAGATCGCAATACTCGAGCCAGTCCATCCCGGCCATTTCCGCGACTTCACGATGCACTTCAAGACGCTGCGCCTGATAGTCCTCGGGGGTCGCGGCGGTCAGTTGCAGTGTCAGTTCCCAAGCAAACAGACCGAGACTTTCCGCCTCGGCTTCGAAGGCCTCATGCAGTCGCTCTTCGCGATACTGCGCCTGGGTTTCACCCTTGGCCTGTGCCAGTAGGGGGTTGAGGTGATCGAGGGTTTCACGCAATTCGGGTCGTGCTTCAAGAAACAGTTTCAGGGCGTGTTCATGTCGTTGGTCAGTGGGCGCCATAGCGTTTCCTTGTGAGGCTGATGACCGTAGGTTGCCGCAGCGGCCGACGTGTGTCGCGCTATAAATGCAGTAAAGCAGAACGATTCTGCTGGCTGCGGTGATACAGTCCGCTTTTTTCTGAATGAGCGAAGGCAATGCGAATTCTGATGGTTGCGCTGGCAGCGACGCTGCTGGCTGGTTGCGCGGGTTCGGTGATGAACGATGCGCGCACCAAAGCCCCGTATAAAGTGCTGACGTCGGACAAAGCCGAGAAAGTCGTGGCACAGTGCGTGCAGTTCGGCTGGCAAGACGAGGCGGTATTTGGCGTGGATGCGGCGGCTTACCTGGAACCGCGCAAATCCGGCGGCACAACGATCTACACCCGTTCGGCGGAGTCGTTTGTCGATGTGATCACCGAGGCTTCGGGCACCACGCTCAATTACTACGCGCAGCAGGATGATTTTGTTGCCAAGCGCCGCCTGGCGGCGTTGGCGACTTGCCTCTGAGCCTGCGTTGAAGCTTCCGGCACCTTCGCGAGGCTCGCTCGCGAAGGCGCCGTGACTTCAACCGATCAGCCGCTTCTGGAAAAAATGCCGCTTATGCCCCAGCGGATAATCGGCGATTTCCCCGCACTGGCTGAACCCCATCTTCTTGTAGAACTCCGGCGCCTGGAAATCGAAAGTGTCGAGCCAGATGCCCACGCATTCCTTGTCCCGCGCTGTCGCTTCGGCCATTTGCATCAGCTTCGAGCCAATGCCCTGACCCCGTCCTTGCTCCGGCACCGCGAGCAGATCAATGAACATCCACCGATAAAACGTATGGCCCCACAGGCCGCCGAGAATCGCGTCGTGCTCATCGCGCACCAACAGCGCAATCGTCTCCATGGCCGAGGGGCCAGCCTTGGCGACGTTATAAGCACGCAGTGGCGCGAGAATGGCGGTGCGTTGTTCTTCGGTGGGGTCTTGCGACAACTCGATACGCAGGTTCATGCCTGACTTCCTTGTGGTTGAGCCCGCAGCCTAACGTGCCCGACGCCAATCTTCCAAGCGCTTGCTTAACCCAAGTGGAACCGTCGTTCGCGCGCCGGGGTCTAGGCATTACAGCGTCATTTCGAACGCGGTTGATGAGGACACTCCATGAATATTTTTGAAGCCCTTCGCGAAAGCCACGATCGCCAGCGCAGCTACGCCAAACGCCTGGTTGAAACCAGTGGTGATACGCCGGAACGGGTGGAAGCTTACAAGCAGCTCAAGGCCGAATTGCAGGCCCACGAAACGGCAGAAGAACGCCATTTCTACATTCCATTGATGGCCTTCGATAACGGCGTTGACCTGAGTCGCCACGCCATATCCGAACACCATGAAATGGACGAAATGATGGAAGAACTGGACGAGACCGAGATGTCCAGTCCGGCCTGGCTGGCCACGGCGAAAAAACTCTCCGACAAAGTCCATCACCACCTCAAGGAAGAGGAGCAGAAATTCTTCCAGATGGCCGGAAAATTGCTCAACGAGAAGCAGAAAGTCCAACTCGCCGGTGAGTACGAAAAGGAATTCAAAGCGCAGTTGCCTTGAATACTGAACGGCAGCCTTTGCAGTCTTGCCGTGTAATCCTTTTGCTCGTTGGTGGGTGGGCGTTCTCTCAGGTGACTGTATATCCATCCAGTATTCTGGGGTGTTTTGCGATTTGCCTGCGCTGACTGCGACAAATCCGCCGATGGACAAAAAAACCACCTCCGTTAGCTTGAAGGCCTCTCCTCGGGAAGGAGAGTTCTTAAATCAACGGAGTGAAAAAAATGAATCAGGCAATTGCAAACACCGAACTGAAACACGGTCGCGTGACCTCTCCAGCCAGCCGCGGTGCGGTGGCCATCGACCTCGGTCTGCTCGGTGGCTGGCAGGTCAACGAGATGGAGGGTGGCAAGAACTTCCCGGCGTTGGTCGCCGGGCCGTTTCCTGCGCCGTTCGAGACTGACTCGGCGAGCGTGGCGCCACCCGCCGACGGCTACATCCTCAGTGGCGGCAAGTCCGATGCCCGCGACTGTGTGAATTACACCGACGAAGAAATGAGCCAGAAGCTTGGTCGTTCGTTCGCCTGGCCCCTGCTGAATGTCGACGCGGGGCAAACGCTGAAGATCAACTGGGTATACACCGCGCCGCACACCACCCGCGGTTATCGCTGGTTGATCACCAAGGATGGCTGGGACCCGAAACAACGTATCAGCCGCGGGCAATTGGAGGCGCAACCGTTCTTTGAGGATTTCTATCCGCAGGTGCCGTATTACAGCCATGCGGATGAATTGAAGGCCAAAGTCGAACATGAAGTGAAACTGCCGGCCGACAAGAAGGGGCGGCATGTCATCGTGCTGATGTGGATCGTTGCCAATACCGGCAACGCCTTTTATCAGGCCTTCGACGTCGACTTCAAATAACGACGCACTGTCGTCAAATGATGAAGCCCGGTAGCGCTGCCGGGCTTTTTTTGTCGAGCAGACTATTCGACCATAGCGGCTTTCCACGATGAAAAAAGGATCAGACGTCATGTCCAACACTGCCAAGCGGGTCAACATCGTCGAGACTCAGGTGCTGTCCCATGACTGGTATCTGCTGAAGAAAATCACCTTTGATTACCACCGCAACAACGGCGAGTGGCAGCGTCAGACTCGCGAGGTGTACGACCGCGGCAATGGCGCGGCGATTCTGTTGTTCAACGGTGACAAGCGCACCGTCGTGCTGACGCGTCAGTTCCGTTTGCCGGTGTTCGTCAACGGCCATGACGGCCTGCTGATCGAAGTCGCGGCGGGTTTGCTGGAGGGTGCCGCGCCGGAACAACGGATTCGTGATGAAGCCGAGGAAGAAACCGGCTATCGCGTGCACGACGTGAAAAAGGTGTTCGAGGCCTACATGAGCCCCGGCTCTGTCACTGAGAAGCTGCACTTCTTCATTGCCGAATACGATGCGGCATCGAAGGTCAGCGAGGGTGGCGGTCTGGAGGAAGAAACCGAAGAATTGGAAGTGTTGGAGTGGGGCTTCGATGAGGCGTTGGCGGCGTTCCAGCGCGGCGAAATCTGTGACGCCAAGACCATCATGCTGTTGCAGTATGCGGCGATGAATAACCTGTTCGGTGCCTGAGTCAGAACAACTGGCCGGTCTTGCCAACCTCTGACCAGTCGCCGCCCTCCAGCGTCAGCAACCGTTGCTTCGCCTCAAGTCCGCCGGCGAATCCGGTCAGCTTTCCTGAAGCGCCGATGACCCGATGACATGGCGCGACGATAGAGATTGGATTGCGCCCGTTCGCCGCGCCCACCGCACGAACGGCGCTGGGATTCCCGATCTGCTCGGCAATCTGGCTGTAGGTTCGCGTTTCGCCGAAGGGAATGGTCAGCAGCGCCGCCCAGACTTTTTTCTGAAACTCGGTGCCGGCGAAATCCAGTTCCAGCTCGAAGCAGTCCCGGGTGCCGGCAAAATATTCTTCCAGCTGGCGAGCGGTTTTCACCAGGATCGGGTTGTCTTGCGCTTCGCTCATCTGACCAAGTCGTACCCGGTTCGGTTTGTCGTTTTCCCAGAGGATGGCGGCCAGTCGGGAGCCGTTCGCGACCAGCTTCAGCTCGCCGACCGGCGAGGGCAGGGTGATGAACGTAAAAGACATGGGAACGGGCTCCGCAACAGGACAACAACGGGCCCTCAGGATACTGCCTGATCAGGCAGGCGCAATACGCAAAGCCGACCATACTGCTTGTGGCTTTTGAAGCGTTTCCTGCTGCTTCAGTCCCTAAAAACAAAAAAAGAGATCGACTCATGAAGTACGAACCTTTTGCCAAATCGCTGATAGCGACGTCTCTGGCCCTCAGCTGCCTTATGGCCCATGCCGCATCGGTGGCGCCGGTGGCCGCCGAAAACGGCATGGTCGTGACCGCGCAACATCTGGCCACGCACGTCGGCGTCGATGTGTTGAAAAGTGGTGGCAACGCCGTCGATGCGGCAGTCGCCGTGGGTTATGCGCTGGCGGTGGTCTATCCCGCCGCCGGTAACCTTGGTGGTGGCGGTTTCATGACCATTCAATTGGCCGACGGACGCAAGACCTTTCTCGACTTCCGCGAAAAGGCCCCGCTGGCCGCCACTGCGAACATGTACCTGGACAAGGACGGCAACGTCGTGCCCGATCTGAGCACCCGTGGCCACTTGGCCGTCGGCGTGCCGGGCACCGTGTCCGGTATGGAACTGGCGCTGAGCAAGTACGGCACCAAACCGCGCCATGAAATGATCGCCCCGGCAATCAAACTGGCGGAAGACGGCTTCGCGCTGGAGCAGGGTGACGTCGAGTTGCTGGAATACGCCACTGACGTGTTCAAGAAGGACATCCGCGATTCCGGGTCGATCTTCCTGCACAACGGCGAGCCGATGCAGGTCGGGCAAAAACTGGTGCAGAAAGACCTCGGTAAAACCCTGCGCACGATTTCCGAGAAGGGCGCCGATGGCTTCTACAAAGGCTGGGTCGCCGATGCCATTGTCACCTCCAGTCAGGCCAACAAAGGCATCATCACCCAGGCCGATCTCGACAAATACAAGACCCGCGAACTGGCCCCAGTGGAATGCGATTACCGTGGCTACCACGTCGTTTCCGCACCGCCACCAAGCTCCGGCGGGGTGGTGATCTGCCAGATCATGAACATCCTCGAAGGCTATCCGATGAAGGATCTGGGCTTCCATTCGGCCCAAGGCATGCACTATCAGATCGAAGCCATGCGCCACGCCTACGTGGATCGCAACAGCTACCTCGGTGATCCGGATTTCGTCAAAAATCCGATCGAGCACCTGCTCGACAAGAACTACGCGACCAAGCTGCGCGACGCGATCCAGCCGCAGAAGGCCGGGGTTTCGGCTGAGCTGAAACCCGGCGTCGCGCCCCACGAAGGCAGCAATACCACCCACTATTCGATCGTCGATAAGTGGGGCAACGCGGTGTCCGTCACGTACACCCTCAACGACTGGTTCGGCGCGGGCGTGATGGCGAGCAAGACCGGGGTGATCCTCAACGATGAAATGGACGACTTCACCTCCAAGGTCGGCGTGCCGAACATGTACGGTCTGGTCCAGGGCGAAGCCAATGCGATCGCCCCGGGCAAGGCGCCGCTGTCGTCAATGAGCCCGACCATCGTCACCAAGGATGGCAAAGTAGTCATGGTCGTCGGCACCCCGGGTGGCAGCCGCATCATCACCGCGACCTTGCTGACCATGCTCAACGTCATCGACTACGGCATGGGCCTGCAGGAAGCGGTCGATGCGCCGCGTTTCCACCAGCAATGGATGCCGGAAGAAACCAACCTCGAAGACTTCGCGGCCAGCCCGGACACGAAAAAAATCCTCGAGAGCTGGGGCCACAAGTTCGCCGGGCCGCAGGATGCCAACCACATCGCGGCCATTCTGGTCGGGGCGCCTTCGCTGGGTGGCAAACCGGTCGGCAAAAACCGCTTCTACGGCGCCAACGATCCACGGCGCAATACTGGCTTGTCACTGGGTTACTGATGCGCGTAAAAAGGGGGCGGGCTTAAGTCCGCCCCCGTTTCAAGGACTGATCAAGGAAGGCTCATCATGACCACCGCATTACTGATCATCGACGTCCAGCGCGCCCTCTGCTCGGGCGAGTATCAGTGCCACGACATCCACACCATCATCGACAGAATCAATGCGCTCAGCACCCGCGCGCGCAACGCTGGCGTGCCGGTGGTGCTGATTCAGCACGAAGAGGCCGACAGTCCACTGGCTCGCGGCGCCGAAGGCTGGCAACTGGCCGAAGCGCTGACAACCGCCGCCAGCGACTTGCGTGTCGGCAAGACCACGCGGGACTCGTTCTACCAGACCGACCTGCGCAAGCTGCTGCCGAGCGAGGACTTCGAGCGCTTGGTCATCTGCGGTCTGCAAACCGACTACTGTGTCAACGCCACCGTGCGCCAGGCCCATGAACTGGGCTACGACGTCGAACTCGCCGCCGACGCGCATTCCACCGTAGACAACGGCAACATGAGCGCCGAAGACATCATCGCCGAACACAACAAAGACCTGGCCCACCTGACCGGCTCCGTGGCGCGAATCGACGTAAAACCGGCGGCCGACATCACTTTCTAACCACTTACCTAAACTCCTGTGGGCGCGAGCCTGCTCGCGAAAGCAATATGTCAGTCAACATTGATAGTGGCTGACCTACCGCTTTCGCGAGCAGGCTCGCTCCCACAGGATTTATATCGCCATTCGATATTGACCGTTCTGCCAATCACGTCGCAAACAAAACCCACGAACCTCCCCAACCCGCCGTGGCGCCACCACCACACCCTCCAGCACCATCCGCGTGATCGTTTCCGCCGCCTGCGCGTAATCTTCATCCTGCGGCACTTCGCGTTCCATGATCCGGCCCATCTGCCAGCCAATGTTGGTGTAGGTGCGCGTGGCCGACCAGATGAACAGCATCAAGTGCTCTGGGTCCACTGGCGCGAGCAAGCCGCGCTCGATCCAGCTGCGCAGGCAGTCGACGTTGCGGCGTGCTTCGGCGTGGAGCAGGTCGCGGCATTCGTCGGGCAGTTGCCGTCCGCCCAGCAGCAACTCGCCGCTGAACACTTTGGCAATCGCCGGGTGTTCGCGGGCGATGCGAATTCGCGCGGCCACGTAGGCGCGAAGGCCGATCAACGGATCATCGCTTTCGCGCAATGCCGCCGAAGCTTCCAGCAGCGGTTCGACAAACCCCAGCAGCACTTTGCCGTAAAGGTTTTCCTTGGTCTGGAAGTAGTAATACAGGTTGGCCTTGGGCACGCCGGCGCGGGCGGCGATGTCGCGGGTCTGGGTGGCGTCGAAGCCGTTGGCGGCGAATTCTTCGCTGGCGGCGGCGAGGATCAACTGCTCGTTGCGGACTCGGATGGCGCTCATGGCAACACGGATTTGGTGGACGGCATGGCAACGTTCTGGCGATTTTTGGTTTCGCAATATACAAAACTATATAGCGATCAATCCAGCCTGATCGATACGCAGCGCTATGCTGGATCGATCATTCAAATAAAAAGAGGGCAGGGGCTATGGCCATTCAGGCACTGCGGGCGAACGCGAGTCATCTGGACGCGGTGGCACAATTATTCGATGCGTACAGGGGTTTTTATCAGCAACCGCCGAACCTCGAGCAATCCCGCGCGTTCATTGCCGAACGCATCGCGGGCAACGAGTCAGCGATATTTCTCGCTCAGGATGAACAAGGGCAGGCCTTGGGATTTGTCCAGTTGTACCCGACGTTTTCGTCAATAGACGCCCATCGCGCCTGGCTTCTCAGCGACCTGTTCACCGCGCCGAGTGCGCGGGGACGTGGGGTTGGCCGTCTGCTGATGAATACTGCACGCGAGTTTGCGCTGGAGACCGGCGCGAAAAGCATGACACTGGAAACGGCGACCGACAACTTCACCGCGCAGGGTTTGTATGAGTCACTGGGTTATGTGCGGGACACGGGTTACTACACCTATCTGCTCGATTTGCGTCAGGCCTGAGCGGATTCGCGCAACAGCTTCTCGATCTGCGCCAATTCCCAGGTGCTGAGCAAACTCACCGGATCCGTGCCGTAGCGCTGCCATGTGTGTAGCGCGCCTTCCTGCCCGTCGGCATTTTGCGCGCATTCACAGTGGTGCAAGCGTCCGCCCTCAAAATCCAGCAACAGGCGCCAGCCCTCGATATCGACGAGGACCCGTCCGGTATTGTCGCAAGACTCGCGCCGTTCAAACGTCAGGACGCCCAGCGCCGCGTCGCGCAAGCGTTGGCAGACCTCACGGGCGCTCAGAAAAGAAGACATGGTGGGACTCGATCAGGGGGCAGGAACGCGCCAGCATAAATCACCGCAAAAAGCCTGTCAGTGATTGCTGGCCCGGGCCCGGACAATTCCGTAACATTCGCAACCCTCAAATTTCGCGAATATCCGCGGCCACGCTCAGTGGCTGCTCAGTCAGGTAAGCCATGAAACCGAAACGTCTGCGCGCCGATGTCCTGGCCGGACTCACCACCTCATTTGCCCTGTTGCCCGAATGCATTGCGTTTGCGCTGGTGGCCCACCTCAATCCGTTGATGGGCCTGTACGGCGCTTTCATCATTTGTACGCTGACCGCGCTGTTCGGCGGCCGTCCGGGCATGGTCTCCGGCGCGGCGGGCTCGATGGCCGTGGTCATCGTCGCGTTGGTGGTGCAGCAGGGCGTGCAGTATCTGCTGGCGACGGTGCTGCTTGGCGGGCTGATCATGATGGCGTTCGGGCTGTTGCGCCTGGGCAAACTGGTGCGGATGGTGCCGCACCCGGTGATGCTCGGTTTCGTTAACGGCCTGGCGATCATTATTGCGCTGGCGCAGCTGGAGCATTTCAAGAGCGGCGAAGACTGGCTTAGCGGCACGCCGTTGTACCTGATGACCGGTCTGGTGGCGCTGACCATGGCCATCGTCTACATCCTGCCGCGCCTGACCAAATCGGTGCCGCCGGCATTGGTGGCGATTCTCGGCGTCGGCTTGCTGGTTTACCTGTTCGGTCTGCCTACCCGCACCCTCGGCGACATGGCGCACATTGCCGGTGGCCTGCCGACGTTTGCGCTGCCGGACATCCCGTGGAACCTGGAAACCCTGCGCATCATCGCCCCGTACGCGATCCTGATGGCGCTGGTCGGCCTGCTGGAAACCTTGCTGACCCTCAATCTCACCGACGAAATTACCGAAACCCGTGGCTACCCGGATCGCGAATGCGTGGCGTTGGGTGCGGCGAACGTGGTCTCGGGCGCATTCGGCGGCATGGGCGGTTGCGCGATGATTGGTCAGACCGTGATCAACCTCAGCTCCGGCGGACGCGGGCGCTTGTCCGGTGTGGTCGCAGGCATGCTGATTCTGCTGTTCATCCTGTTTCTGTCGCCGCTGATCGAGCGCATTCCGCTGGCGGCGCTGGTCGGCGTGATGTTCGTGGTGTCGCAGCAGACTTTCGCCTGGGCGTCGCTGCGGGTGGTGAACAAGGTTCCGCTCAACGATGTGCTGGTGATCATCGCCGTGACCACGATCACCGTGTTCACCGATCTGGCCACGGCGGTGCTGTGCGGGATCATCATCGCCGCGCTCAACTTCGCTTGGCAGCAGGCGCGCGAGTTGTACGCCGATGAGCATCTGGAAAGCGACGGCAGCAAACTCTATCGCCTGCACGGCACGCTGTTCTTTGCCTCGACCACACCTTTTCTCAATCAGTTCGACCCGGCCAACGACCCGGAAAAAGTCACGCTGGATTGTCGCCACCTGAGCTTCGTCGATTACTCGGCCATCGCCGCGTTGAAAACCCTGCGCGAGCGCTACGCCAAGGCCGGCAAGCATGTGCAGGTGTTTCATTTATCGGAGCGCTGCAAGAAGCTGCTCAAGCGTGCCGGTGTCGATCACGACTGATCGGGCGTCGATCAGCCCTTGAGCCAGGTTTTGCCAAGGATGCGCGAGACCTGCTCGGCGGAGTAGGGCTTGGGCAGAAAGTCGTAACCTTCATAACCGCTGCGCGCCAGTTCTTCGCTGTAGCCCGAGGTCAGCACCACGGGCAGGTCGGGGCGTCGGCGGCGCAGCTCGCGGGCCAGCGCGACGCCACTGATGCCCGGCATGACCACATCGGAAAACACAGCGTCGAACGCCATGGCATCGGCGCCGATCAGTTGCAACGCTTCTTCGGCGTTGGTGGCCCAAGTGGCTTCATAACCCAGATCCTCAAGGATCTGCTGGGCGAAACGGCCGACGTCGAGGTTGTCCTCGACCACCAGTACTCGGCGTCGGATATCCGCCGACGGCGCTTCTTCAGCCTCGATGCCTTCCGCCGCTGCGACCGCGCTGGCGTTGACTTGCGGCAGATAGAGAGTGAACACCGTGCCTTCGCCGACGACGCTGGACACGTCGACGTTGCCTCCCGATTGCTTGGCAAAACCGAACACCTGCGACAGCCCCAGACCGGTGCCTTTGCCGACAGCCTTGGTGGTGAAGAACGGTTCGAAAATATGTTCGAGGGTTTTCGCGTCGATACCGGTGCCGTTGTCGGCCAGGGTGATCGCCACGAACGGCGCGCTTGAGCCGGCATGCGCACGGATCACCGGCAACGGCTTGCCACCCTCCACGCGCAGTTTCAGCAGACCCTGACCGTCCATGGCATCGCGGGCGTTCAGAGCAATGTTGATCAGCGCGGTTTCGAACTGACTCAGGTCGGCGCGGATATAGCACGGCTGATCCGGACGCTCGACGCTGATATGAATCTGCGCACCGGTCACCGATTCGAGCATCTCGCCAATGTTCGCCAGACGCTCGCCGGCATCGACGACTTCCGGGTTCAGCGGCTGACGGCGGGCGAAGGCCAGCAGTTGGCTGGTCAGTTTCGCCGCACGCTCGACGGTGTCGGACACCGCGCGCATGTAGCGCTGGCGCCGCTCGTCCGAGAGGTTCGGCAGCCGCAGGAAATCCACCGAGGAACGAATGATTGTCAGCAGGTTGTTGAAGTCGTGGGCCACGCCGCCGGTGAGCTGGCCGATGGCTTCGAGTTTCTGCGACTGGCGCAACGCCGATTCGGCATGGGCCAGACGCACGCTGCGCTCCTCGACCCGCTGCTCCAGCGTGGCATTCAGTTCCTCCAGCGCCAGCAGGCCTTGACGCACTTCGGCGTCGGCGCGCACACGCTCGATGTGCGCCCAACAACGTTCGGCCACTTCGATCAACAGCGCTTGTTCGAACGGCGACCAGGCGCGCGGCACCTTGTCGTGAATGGCCATCAGCGCGGTCAACCGGCCCTGCTTGATCAGCGGCACGCAAATGGTCGCGGCGAGCCCGATGTCCTGGAACGTCGCTGATTCCTCGGGCGGCAGTTCGGCGCGGTTATCGTGAATCACCAGCGCTTGGCCGGCGTGCAGCAGGGTCACGGCTTTCTCGCCGAAATCGCTCAGGCTGTAGTGGCCGACGATGCTCGGCGAACCGGCGGCGGCAAAGTCGCCGCGAATGGTGAAGCCGTCTTCGTCGGCGTCCATGTCGGCATAGGCGCAGTTGGACAGGTTCAGTTGTTCGACCATCAAACGTGTGCTGGCGGCGAGAATCGCCTGGGCGTCGCTGGCGTTGGTCACCGCGTTGCCGATCGCCTCCAGCACGGCGAGGCGCTGGTTGAGAAAAACCGTTTGGGTGGTTTCGGTGACGGTGTCGAGCAGGCCGACGACCTGGCCGCGCGAGTCACGAATCGGGCTGTAGCAAAAGGTGAAATAAGCCTGTTCCGGGCCGGCGCCGCGTTCCACCACCAAGGGAAAGTTTTCGATGTAGGTGGCTTTGCCGGCGAATGCCGCCTCGGCAATCGGACCGATGTCGCGCCAGGCTTCTTTCCAGATCGTACTGAACGGATGGCCCAGCGCGAGCGGCTTGCTGCCGAGGATCGGCTTGAACGCGTCGTTGAAGATCGTGATCAGTTCAGGGCCCCAGACAATCGCCTGCGGAAAATGCGAAGCGAGACTCAGCGAAACGGTGGTCTTGAGCACATCCGGCCAATGTTCGAGCGGGCCGAGGGGCGTATTCGCCCAGTCGTGAGCACGGATTTGTTCGGCCATCTCGCCGTTGTCTTGCAACCATTGTGTCATAGGGGGCGTGTCGTTCCTGACGTCAGCTTGTGTAGAAAGACCCTTGCCGATGACCATGATTTCAGCACGCCCCAGGCGTGTTTGCATCGCAGAGGATTCGGGTCTTTGCGCATCATGGCACGATGCGCGAGACAAAACGATTTGTGGCGAGGGCACCGGCGCCCTCGCCACAGGTTTCGATCAGGCTTTTTTCAGGCGTCGATGGCGGGGAAATCAATGTCCGTCAGCGCAGTGTTGTTCAGGTAGTTGGTCAGGGTCTGAACCGCCACCAGGGCAATCACTTCGATGATTTTGACGTTGTCGATCCCGGCGGCGCGGGCGGCGGCAATCTGCGCGTCGCTGAGGTGGCCACGGCTCTCGGTGAGTTGCCGGGCGAGGGCGGCATAAGCATTGAGTTCGCCCTGACGCGCCGCGACGATGTCCTGCGCCGACAGCCCTGACTTGCCGCCAAACAGGGTGTGCGCCGCCAGGCAGTAGTCGCAGCCGTTGACCTGCGAAGTGGCGAGGTACACCGCTTCTTTTTGCTGGGCGCTGAGCGAAGTCTTGCCGAGGATCGCCGAGGCTTGCACGTAGGTGTCGAGGGCGACCGGCGCGGTGGCCAGGGTCGCGAACAGATTCGGCAGGAAGCCGATTTTCTTCTTCACGCCTTCCAGCACGGTGCGGGTGGCGTCGGTGGCGGTGTCGAGGCTGATGGTGTTGATGCGGCTCATGGTGATTCTCCGAAAGTCCGCTGCGAAGTGCAGCGGCGATGGAGTGAATGGTAGGCAACGCCAGTAGCGCATTGGCGGCAAATCGTCGAGGATATGCGACAGATCGTCCAGACATGCCGACGGGAGTCACCCATGGATCGCTTGTCCACCTTGCTCAGCCATTTCGGCGTAAATGCCGGGACCTTTCACAGCGGCACGTTCTGCGGTGTCGCCATGCATGAGGACGAGCCAGTCGGCCATGTGCATCTGTTGCAGGCGGGCGAGTTGCGGATCAAACCGGGCAATGAGCGCGAGATTCATCTCAGCGAGCCGTCGCTGATTTTCTTTGCGCGACCGTTTCCGCACCGAATGTTTGCCGATGAAGCCATGCACAGCCAGGTGGTGTGCGCGACGCTGACCTTTGACGGTGGTTCAGGCAATGCCCTGGCCGCCGCGTTGCCGGATTATCTGGTGCTGAAACTCAGCGAGATTCCGGAGCTGGCCAGCACGGTCGAATGGCTGTTCAGGGAAGCCTTTGAAGGTCATTGCGGGCGGATGGCGGTGATGGATCGGCTGTTTGAACTGCTGGTGATTTTGCTCTTGCGGCATCTGATCAGCAGTCGTGAGCAGCAACCGGGGATGATCGCCGGGCTGGCCGATGCGCGTTTATCCCGAGCCTTGAACCTGATGCATGAGCAACCGCAAACGCCGTGGAGCGTGGCCGAACTGGCGACCGTCGCGAACATGTCCCGCGCCAGTTTTTCCGAGCAGTTTCGCCGGGTGGTCGGGCAGACCCCCGCCGATTATCTGCTGAGCTGGCGGGTCAGCCTGGCGCAGAAGCGTCTGCGCGAAGGCAAGCCGATTGCGCTGATCGCCGAAGAGGTGGGTTATGAAAGTCCCTCGGCGCTGGCCCGGGCGTTTCGGCGCAAGACCGGCCTGAGTCCCAGGGAATGGAAGGCCGGTGCCTGAAAGTCATTTGGCGAATTTCTTCGCCCCGGCCACGCAGAGAATTACGCCTGACGTCACCACGAGCATGCCGAGGCTGACCTGTTCATGCAGCAACGTCGCCGCCAGTGCCAGACCGAAAAACGGTTGCAGCAACTGCAACTGACCGACCGCAGCGATCCCGCCCTGGGCCAAACCGCGATACCAGAACACAAACCCGATCAGCATGCTGAACAACGACACGTACCCCAGGCACAGCCACGCCGACAGGCTGATCTCGCCGAACGAGGCGGGCGCCAGCCATACACTCAGCAACGCCATCTGCGGCAATGACAGCACCAGCGCCCAGCAAATCACCTGCCAGCCGCCGAGGCTGCGCGACAGTTTCGCGCCTTCGGCATAACCGAGACCGCAAGCGAGAATCGCCGCCAGCATCAGCAAATCGCCGGTGGGCGAGGCGGTCAGCCCCTGCGACACCGCGTAGCCGACCACCAAAGCACTGCCCAGCACGGAAAAAATCCAGAACACCGCTCGTGGCCGCTCGCCGCCGCGCAGCACGCCGAAAATCGCCGTGGCCAAGGGCAGTAATCCGACAAACACAATCGAATGCGCCGACGTCACGTGTTGCAGGGCCAGCGCCGTCAGCAGCGGAAAACCGAGCACCACGCCCAGCGCCACGATCAACAACGACAGCCACTGATTGCGCGCCGGGCGTCGTTCGCGAAACAGCCACAACAACGCCACCGCCAAACCCCCGGCGATGGCCGCGCGCAGCACCGTGAGAAACACCGGGTCGAATTCCAGCACCGCCAGCCGCGTCGCCGGCAGCGAGCCGCTGAAGATCACCACGCCGATAAAACCGTTGATCCAGCCGCTGGTTTTTTCCAGGGCCGGGGTGGTCAGGTTTGAAGTTCGTTGCATGTTGGACGCGCTCGGCAGTGGGGTTGCGTTTGGCTCATCCTAGGGTCGAGAATCAGCACAATCAAAAAATTGTCATGGATACAACCCACATGCCGCGTTCCCGCTACAAGACCATCGTTGATGCCTACGCGGCGGACATTCGCGGCGGGCGTCTGGCGCCCGGTACGCGCTTGCCGACTCACCGGCAATTGGCGACGCAGCAAGGGCTGGCGCTGGTCACGGCGTCGCGGGTCTACGCCGAGCTGGAGGCGATGGGGCTGGTCAGCGGCGAGACCGGACGCGGCACGTTCGTTCGCGAAACCTTGTTGGCGCCGGGGCAGGGCATCGATCAGAAAGATGTCGCGGTGGGCATGATCGATCTCAATTTCAACTACCCATCGTTGCCCGGTCAGGCGGAGTTG
This sequence comes from Pseudomonas sp. WC2, assembly GCF_050586545.1. Classification (NCBI taxonomy): domain Bacteria; kingdom Pseudomonadati; phylum Pseudomonadota; class Gammaproteobacteria; order Pseudomonadales; family Pseudomonadaceae; genus Pseudomonas; species Pseudomonas sp. WC2. The sequence continues at coordinate 73,444 of NZ_JBOBDR010000006.1, forward strand.
TTGCGTACGGCGTTGCGACAATTGGCGTTGTCCGGAGATCTGGAAGCACTGTTGCGCTATCAGCCCCACGCCGGTCGCGCCCACGAGCGCGCGTCGGTGGCGCGACACCTGATCGCCCGCGGTGTGACGGTCGACTCCGAACACGTGCTGATCGTCAACGGCGCCCAGCAAGGGTTGGCCGTGACGTTGATGGCGTTGCTCAAACCCGGTGATGTGATTGCTGCCGATGCGCTGACCTATTCCGGTTTCAAGGTTCTGGCCGAGGCACTGCATCTGGAAGTCGTGGCGATCCCGGTCAGCGAGCACGGGCCGGATCTTCTGGCGCTGGAAAAGCTCTGCCGCAGCCGCGCGGTCCGCGCCGTGTACAGCATGCCGACCCTGCACAATCCGCTGGGTTGGGTGATGCCATTGGCGGCGCGCGAACGGTTGGTGGCGATTGCCCGGCAGCATGATCTGACGCTCATCGAAGACGCGGCCTACGCATTTCTCGTGGACAACCCACCGCCGGCCCTCGTGCAATTGGCGCCGGAGCGCACCGTGTACGTGTCCGGACTTTCGAAGAACATCGCCACCGGTTTGCGCGTCGGTTTTATCGCCGCGCCTGAACCTGCGGTACCGGCGCTGGAACGCATCATCCGCGCCACCACCTGGAACACGCCCGGCGTGATGACTGCCATTGCCTGTGGCTGGCTCGATGACGGAACGGTCGGCGTGCTGGAAGAACAGAAGCGCAACGATGCCAAGGCACGGCAAGCGTTGGCGGCCAAACTGCTGCACGGGTTGCCCACCATCGGCCATCCGGCTTCGTATTTCCTCTGGCTGCCGTTACCGGAAGATGTGCGCGCCGATCAGATCGTGGTGGCGCTGATGCACGAGCAGATTTCCGTCACCACCGCCGAACCGTTTTCCGTTTCGGCGCACGTACCCCATGCAATTCGTCTGGCGCTGGGTTCGGTGGACATGGACGTTCTGCGCCAAGCGTTGATCAAGGTCAGACAGATCATCGGCGCTTACCTGTAAAAACAAATGCTACCCTTGCGCCGCCCGATTCACGCCGCTCCGGAACACTCGATGAACCACGCCGCACGCCTGTCCCTCGCCCTGATGCTAACCGCCGCGCTGTTCAGCACGCTCACTCACGCGGCGGGCGACCCCGAAGCCGGGGCGAAAATCTTCCCGCGCCTGTGCGGTGGCTGCCATCAGGTCGGCGAGTCGGCACGCCCGGGTTTCGGCCCGCAACTCAACGGCATCATCGGCCGCCCCGCCGGCACCTCGGCGAACTATGTGTATTCCGATGCGATGAAAAACTCAGGACTGACCTGGAATCGCGAAACACTGATTGCGTACCTGAAAGACCCGAAAGGTGTGGTGCCCGGCACGCGCATGATTTTCTGGGGGCTGAGTGACGAGGAGAAGGTGGAAAACTTGCTGGCCTATCTGCAGAGCTTTCAAGCCACTGCGCCATAAAACCGGGTTCAAACCAGAGCCTGGTCGGCAAACCACTGCATGACCGAACTGCACGCCGGATGCGCCGCCGCCCCTGGCTGCGGGCATAACGCGTACACACCTCCGGTCTTCAACGGCTCGCCAAACGGCACCCGCAACACACCGCGTTCGATCGACTCCGCTGCCAGCGTCATGTCGGTCACCGCCACGCCCAAGCCGCGTGCGGCCGCGTCCAGCGCCAACTCATCCAGATTGAACGGAATGTGCCGGTAATCCTCCAGCGGCTGACCGTCGTTGGCCGCCAGCCATTCGATCCACGCCTGTCGATCTGACGAGCGGTGCAGCAAGGCAAAGCGCTGCAATTCGCTGATTGAGCGCGGCGCATGGGCCAGATTCGGCGAGCACACCGGCACCAGCATTTCCTCGAATAGCATCAGGCACGCGGTGTCGCTCGACGGCTGCGGCAGGTAAAGAATGTACGCATCGCTGTCGCTCGCCGGCTCCACCACTTCGGTCGCCACTGTTTCAATCGCCAGCGACACCTCGGGATGGCGCAGATAGAAATCGCTGAGTTTCGGCAGTAGCCAGCGCACCGCCAGCGACACGTGCATGCGGATGCGAAACGGGCGTTTTTGCGGCGCGAGGCGTTCTTCGAGGGTTTTCAATTGTTCAAGGATGCTGCGTGCGCTGGACAACACCAATTCGCCTTCCGGAGTCAGGCGCAGGCTGCGGCTGGTACGGATGAACAGTGCCACGTTGAAATGATTTTCAAGTTGCTGGATTTGCCGACTCACTGCGCTTTGCGTTAGGCACAAGGTCTGCGCAGCGCTGGTGAAGCTGGCGCAACGGGCGACTTCAACCAGCGTCTGCAAGGCTGGCAAGGAGGGAATGTGACGAATGTTATCCATGCGTTTTCCGAATGGTTCGATGATTTTATAGCGTTGGTCGGTTTGGCGAAGACCTTATAGATTCTAGCTCTGGCGGTGATCTTCTCAAGCCGTGTATGCCATTCACGCATGCCGAACCCGTTGAAGCAAGCCGCAGAACGACAGTCGAAGAGGTGGAGCATGGAAAACGTATGTGGCTGGATCGCGCAGGCCGGCAGTGCCCCGCAAGGCATTCGCCTGAGCGGCGCACAAAAGGCTGACTGGCTGGTGATCGGCGCTGGCATCACCGGTCTCAGCGCGGCGCATACGCTGGCCGAATTGCACCCGCAGGCGCGCATTGTCGTGGTGGATCGGCAGCGGGCGGCGCAGGGCGCTTCGGCGCGCAACTCAGGATTCGTCGTTGCCCATGAACACCCGGCGCACAACGAATTGATCGGCGAGCCGGGTTTTGCCGGATTTGAAGTCGATACCGCCATTTCCCGCGCGGCCAGCGAAGAAGTGCGCCAACGCATTGCCCGGCATGCCATCGACTGCGACTTTCGCGACAGCGGCTATTACTTTGCCGTCAACGACCGCGCCAAACTCGACCACGTCGACGCCAAACTGGCGACGCTGCGTGCCCTTGGGGCGCGAGCGGAATTTCTTCAGGGCGCGGCGTTGGCGCAAAAGCTCGGCACCCGCCACTACCAAGCGGCAATCTGGTGCGGCCAAGGCAACGCATTGTTGCAACCGGCCAAATACGTGAAAGGGTTGCTCAACGCTTCACCGGGCAACATTACGCTGTACGAGGACACGGACATCAGCGGTCTTGAGCGCCTGAGCCATGGTCGCCTTCGCGCCAGTTCAGTAGACGGCAGCATCGAAGCGAAACAGGTACTGGTCTGCCTCAACGCCTTTATTCCCAGGGTCGGAATCGCGGACACCGCGACGTTCCCGATGGAACTCAGCGCCAGCCTCACACGGCCACTGACCGATCAGGAGTTTCAAGCCATCGGTGCGGTCGAGCCGTGGGGCGTGCTGTCGACCCGGCCGCTGGGGGCGACGGTGCGGCTGACCCCGGATCGTCGGGTGATGATCCGCAACACCGCGGAATACCGCACGCGCGACCTGTCCAGCAGCGAACTGGCCGTGCGCCGCGAGCATCATGTCCGTGGTTTGCAACGACGCTTTCCGTTCCTCGGTGAGTCAGACATTCAATACACCTGGACCGGCCACTTAAGCGCGAGCCGCAGTGGCCAGGCATATTTCGATCGGGTCGAGGAGGGCGTTTTCGCCGTCGCGGGGTGCAATGGTTCCGGCGTTGCGCGCGGCACGTTGTGGGGGCGGTTATTGGCGGAACTGGCGTCGGGCATCAATTCACCGCTGCTGCAATCGGTGATGCAAAGGGCCGAGCCGGGCTGGTTGCCGCCGCGTCCATTGTTCGACATCGGCGCTATGTTGCGCATGCGTGTGGAGGCGGTCAGGGCCAGAACAGAAATCTGAATTTTCACCCCATTTCACAAGAACAAAAGCCACTCAACTCAGGTGATAGAACATGCGCACCCAGCCACTTTTTCTGACGACCGTGCTCGCGGCCGCTTCGGCTACGGTTTACGCCGATGAAACCGTCAACATCTCCAACTGGAACAGCTACATCGCCCCGGACACCCTGGCCAATTTCACCCAGGCCACCGGCATCAAAACCACCTACGACATCCACGACAGCAACGAAGTGCTGGAGTCGAAACTGATGACCGGCAACACCGGTTATGACGTGGTCAGTCCGTCGAACCACTTTTTGTCGCGGCTGATCAAGGCCGGGGCGATTCAGAAGCTCGACCGCTCGCAATTGCCCAACTGGAAAAACCTCGACCCAGTGCTGATGGAGAAACTGCAGGTCAACGACCCGGGCAATCAATACGGGTTTCCGTACATGTGGGGCACCGCTGGCATCGGCTACAACGTCGAAAAGATCAAAGCCATGTTCGGCACCACGGACGTCACCCGCTCATGGAAGCTGTTGTTCGACGAAGACAACATCAAGAAACTCAGCCAGTGCGGCGTGGCGTTTATCGACAACCCGACGCAAGTGCTGCCGATTACGCTCAATTATCTGGGCCTGCCACCGCACAGCCATGAGCCGGACGATTACAAAAAGGCCGAGCAGGCGTTGTTGAAGATCCGCCCGTATATCCAGTATTTCCATGCGTCCAAGTACATCAGCGATCTGGCCAACGGCAACGTCTGTGTGGTGATTGGTTTCAATGGCGATATCGTTCAGGCAGCGGCGAGTGCCCGGGAAGCGAAAAACGGCATCGATATCGCTTACTCGATTCCTGACGAAGGCACGACGTTATGGTTCGACATGCTGGTCATGCCCAAGAGCGCGCCCCACGAGAAAAACGCCTACGCCTACATGAATTACCTGCTCGAACCCAAGGTCATCGCCAACATCAGCAACAGCATTCACTACGCCAACCCGAACGCGGCGGCCCATGATTTCCTTAATGCAGATGTGCAGCAGGATTCAGCGATCTACCCACCGAAGAGCGTGTTGGAAAAACTGTTCACCGTGGAAGAGTTGCCGGCGAAGATCGCCCGTCTGACCACGCGGTTGTGGACCAAGTTGAAAACCAATACGTGAGACCGGATGTGGCAACAGGGCGCTGGTCTGACGGGATGATTTGCGCTATTGCTAACAGCGTCGGCATTCCGCCGTTATCAAGGAGCAGACCATGAAATCGATGTTGTTGGCCGCGCCACTGTTGCTCGCCGCGGGATGGGCCCAAGCCGCAATTCCGATGTTCAATGCCACTTGCCCGGGCAAGATCGAAGTCCACGCCGATGAGGGCGGGCCGATCTACATCAACGGCAAGGAGGGCAAATTGAAGAAATTCAACGACAACTACTTTGAAGCCAAAGGCGCCGGGGTGACCATTTCCCTGAGCATCAATCCCGATGGCTCTGCCGGAGTGTCGTACACCGGCAAGAACAGAGCCAACGGCGTGTGCGAAGTGAAGAAGGGCTGATCACGCCACCTGATTACGGCCCGCTGCCTTCGCCTGATACAACTGCTGGTCGGCACGCTTGATCAGTGCGCTATGGCTGTTGTCTGCGGGGTCGGCGAGGCCGACGCCGATGCTCACTGTCACCCGTTCGACAACGGGGAAGAAGGCCTCGGCGATTGCCGCGCGAACCTTCTCGGCGACGACTTCGGGCGTGTCCGGTTGGGCGATTTCCGGGAGGAGCACGGCGAACTCTTCTCCGCCGTAACGGGCGACGAAATCGGTGGTGCGCAGGCTGCTTTGAATCAGCGCGGCCAACTGCTTGAGCACGTCATCGCCGACGGCATGGCCGTGAGTGTCGTTGATCCGCTTGAAGTGGTCGGCGTCAATCAACAGCAGCGCAAACGGACGCCCGGTGCGCCGAGACAGCAGCGTGTACTCGGTGAGTTTTTCGTCAAAGCGCCGACGGTTGTAAACCCCGGTCAAGCCATCGTGAACGGCCAGGCTCAGCAGTTCGGCGTTGGCTTGGGTGAGGGCGGCGGTGCGTTGCGCGACGGTGGCTTCCAGCGAGGCGTTGGCCTCTTGCAGTTCGCGTTCCTTGCCGAGCAACGATTGCGTCATGGCATCGAGTGACTGGCCGAGCTGGGCAATTTCCTGCACCGGATGCTCCAGCGGAAAACGCGCACCGGGTTCGTCGCGCTGCACCTGTTTGGCCGACCGCGCGAGCTGTTCGATCGGGCGGCTGAGGTACAGCGCCAGGTAATATGCGACCAGACCGAACAGCACCGCCGCGACGACGCCCAGAATCAGCAGTTTATACAGCAGCAGGCGTGCGGGTTGCAGCGCGGTTTCCAAAGGCTGGCGCACGGCAATCGACCACGACAGGGCGGTGCTTGATGGCGTCGGCACAGTGACCATGCTGGTCAGATAGCCATCGCCCACCGACCAACCTGGCGAGGGCGAATTACTCGCCGCCAGTTGCTCGCCCATCAACGCTTCCGGGTACAACACCTTGCCGTCGTGATCGACGATCAGCGCTTCGATATCCGGTGCGGAATTCTTATGGGAAACCGCCGCCGACTCGACAATCCGCGTCACCCAGCTCCAGTGCGCGTGGGCGCCCAGCACACCGATCACCTGACCCTCGGCATTGTGGATTGGCGCGGCGAAGTCGATGAAGCGCAGCGGTTCACCATTCGGCGTGCCGGGCAGCAACTTGGCCAGCAGCACGGCTTCGTGGGGATCGCCGGTGTATTCGCCGCGCAGGCCAGCCTGGAACCACGGGCGCTGTTGCACCGATTGCCCGACCAGCAAATTGTTCACGGCTTGATGCACGTTGCCGTCGGCATCGGTCACGCCCATCCACGCATACTCGTTGCGGGCCTGGGTGCGCAATTGCATCGATTTGAGAATCGCCGGATTGTCCAGATCGCCGCGTTCCAGGTGCGGGGCGCGGCTGAGCAGATAAACTTCCAGTTGCCGCTCACGCAGTTGCTCACCCAATAACGAGGCGGCTGAACGTGCGGTGTTGAGCAAGGCGTTGCCACTGGCCTGTTTCATTTGTTCAGTGGCGATGTGGCCGACGTAGAAACCCACGCTCAACAGCGTCAACAGGGACAAACCGGTGAACCATAGGGTGAGGTGGCTACGCAGACTGGCTTTGAGCATGGGCGATGATTGTCTGTCTTGATTGGCGTGGCGCCATGGTATGCGACATGGCCGACGGGCTGCCAGCGAAGCGGCAAAATGAAACTTGTCGAGATTGATACCAAGACGCCACCATTTTCGCTAAGGTATGCGCCGCCCGAGAGACGGATCCCGGGCGTTTTCCTATGGAGTTTTAGCGTGAAATACCTCAGCAAAGTAGTCGCCGCCGCCCTGCTCGGTGCGGTTCTGGCAGGTTGCACCGGCACCCCGATGAACACCCAGCATTACGACAGCAACCAATACACCGTGATCGGCCACAGTGAAGCCACCGCCACCGGTCTGCTGCTGTTCGGCGTGATCCCGATCCAGCAGAACAACCGCTTCGTCCGCGCCCAGACCGCCGCGATCAAAGCCAAGGGCGGCGACGCCATGATCAACACCCAAGTCCAGGAAAACTGGTTCTGGGCGTGGGTCCTGACCGGTTACACCACCAAGATCTCCGGTGACGTGGTCAAGCTGAAAACCGTGCAGTAAGCACCGGTTGAATGCAAAAAGCCCGGCTGATCAGGCCGGGCTTTTTTGTGGGCGTGCGGTACAGCTTTGGATCATGCGACGCGGCGTTCGATCAAACGATCCGAACCACCTTCGGCAACGCGGCGTTCGATCAAACGATCCGAGCCACCTTCAGCAACGCGGCGTTCGATCAGACGATCCGAGCCACCTTCAGCAACACGGCGCTCGATCAGACGATCCGAGCCACCTTCAGCAACACGGCGTTCGATCAGACGATCCGAGCCACCTTCAGCAACGCGGCGTTCGATCAGACGGTCCGAACCACCTTCGGCAACACGGCGTTCGATCAGACGATCCGAACCGCCCTCAGCCACACGGCTTTCAATCAGCTTGTCCGAACCGCCTTCGGCGATCATCGTGTGCGCCGGAGTGGCGGCAAAAGCGTTAACTGCGAAAACCGAGAAAGCGATGCTGAGAAGGGTTTGGCGTTTCATGATCGTGTGCTCCAGAAGTTGTTTGTTTGTCTGGAGCCGATGTTACGCCGTGGATTTTTTATGAGAACTTCATTGGCGTGATGGTGACTATCGACGCCAGCGATGGTTGCTAAAATCTGGCAGGCAGCGAAAGCATCCGATTGTAAGCACATCAGTAAGTCGTAGGGTTCTGTTATAAGCGCTCCAACCCTTATGGTCCTCCAATAATTTCCGGCGATGCCACGGAGTATGCGCCTTTTCAAAGACCGACCTTTTTGGCAACTGGAGAAGTTGTTCGTAGATGGTTCGACGTTAATCAAATAATGTTGCTGTGTGTTTTTTCTGTCTTGATTTGATGTTCTTGTAATTTGAATAGTTACTCGCTTCCTATTATCTCTCGTTCGATCCTCTCGCCCGGTTGAAGAGTTGAAAGCTGTGAAATGCCTTCTCTTCAGCTCTCTGCCTTCAGAAGTGGGCGATTGAACGAACCCAACAGGAAGTTTAATGATGAGTAATGCTCAAGAGACAGTAGTCGACTTGAATGGATTTATGTCGGCGTCTGATTTTTTCGCGATTAAAAGTGAGCTGGCGGAGTTTGCCAGTACACATGAATACGAAAGGCTGGCACGCCACTATGAAGCAGTTGCCAGTGCGGCTACGACTCTGGATGCCTTGCTCCCAGTGAAATTATTTCAGGAAACACTCATTTCATTAATGAGTAAAAAGACGGGTTTGGTATCACCGGTTGTTACGCAATCTCTGCGTCAGCTCGACATCTATGCATCCAGGTTAGTGCGCACGGCAGCGATGTTGTCACCCACTGCCGTGCCCGCTCCGAATATTATGCATTTCGTTTGGGTCGGAGGTAGTGAAGTAGGGGTTAATCAACGCGATTACATCAATATCTGGCGCGAAGTCATGGCGCCTCAGGCGTACACATTCAATCTTTGGTACGACAGTGATGCATTGCTGGCGTTTGAGATGAACCGGGTCATCCTCGACAGCGCCCGCGTTCACGCGATGGAGTCGGGGGGGCATCTTGCGACGGGCTCTACTGAGTTGTCGCAAATGATCGAAGACCGCGCCCGGGTGTTGAAGCTTCAAATGTCCGAACACCTTAGGCAGGCGCAATGGGTCGGACGGGCCGATGAGGCACGCATCGACCTTATGGTTCGCGCCTACGGCAAGGACCGGGCGACGCTGGATGCCTTTCGCAGGCGTTGCCTGGAAACGCATGAGGCGCTGGTGGGTCAGGATCTGCAGCTGCGTGATGTGCAGTCCGAATTCAAGACTCACTTTTTAGCCGATATCTACCAACGCGAAGTCGCGATGCGTGGCAATTTCGCCGCGGCAAGCGACGTCGTGCGTCTGCAGGCCGCTTATCTGGAAGGGGGACGCTACAGCGATATGGATTATTTACCCCCCCTCAAAGACACATTGGCTGGGGTGGATATCCGCAACTTCAGTGGCGAAGCCCGGTTAGGTGTGTTGCAGCTGTTGCTCAATCACAATTCGGCCTTGATGCCCGGGCGGGACCAAAACCGATACGACGATAGAACCGGACATATTCCTTTGGAACATCGGCAAGCATTGCTCGAGTTTGCGCAGACAAAACCAGGCACTCGGGATATTTTTGCGGCGCCGGTGCGCAGCTCGATGCCGCCGGACGGGATTCGTTTGGGCAGTGCCTTTGGCGCGCAGGCCAGCGGTGAAATGAATGCGCATTTTCTGACCCATCCCGGCAGCGCGATGACACTGGCTTATATGCAAATGATTCGAAGCAATTACGACTGTCTGGTGAAAGTAGAACGGCGTCTGGCCGCAGAAGGCATCGCCTCTGTTACAGATAGCCGAGCACTGGCGATTATTCAGAATGTTGTGAATGAAGCGCAGGCGAGCGGAAGTTTTCCGGCTTCACACCTGCACTTTTCGCCCTTCAAGATCATCGAGGCCATTAATCAGTATTTTCAGGACGGTATTCGTATTGGCGCGCGAGGCACCATCACGTTGACCGGTCCCGGCGCGGCGGTACACGGTGTGATCAGATACATTGAAACAAACCTCTTGCCCGATCAGATTGATGTTGTGCGTCAGAAGCTCAAATTGCTTGAGGGTTATAACGTTTTCACCGAAGAGGAAATGATTTCCGGCTGGACGGTCAACGACGACCCCGCTAAATGGTTGGCCAACGAGCACAGTAAATGGGCTGACGGTAAGCTCAAGTCGCGCCATGTCGGTCATCTCGATGATCTGCTTAAAGAGCAGATACTGACCTTCAAACAAGGTTGGCCGGTCATCGATGGAAAGCCGGTGCTGTTAACCGCTGTCTTGCAGCAATTAATGGATGATTTGGGCGAACCGTTCATTCGCGCCATGAAAGATAAACTCAGCGGTGATGTGTCCTTCAATCAACGCATTGTTCTGAACCTGGAAATGCGTCAGCAAATTCGACAACAGGCGAGTTTTGACATACCCGTTTCGATCGGCGCGCAACCCTTCGATAACGTCAATGAATGGTTTGCTCGCATAGCTCACGGTTCACTGACACTCGAACAGATCAGCCCGATGATGCGGGTGATCCTGGGCGGCATTTTTGGCGCGCAAACACTCGACGCCGACGGTTTCGCCGACGCTTGGCGCGATGCGGTGGACATGGCCGCGAACACAGCCGACTCCGGCGTTTTCGCCCGTTATACGGCGATCGAAAGTGCGCTACGTGATCACAATCTGGCGGCGTTCGACAAGGGCCTGTCACAGGTGGGCGTATCGAGTCATCAAACCGCTCGGGAACTCAAGGCTTTAACATTAGCCGAGCCCCTCACGCTAACGCAGTGGGGGCAGCAGGTTGCGCAAGTCGGGCGGGTTGCGCGGCAGGAATATCAAGGGCAGATTCTCAGGCGCGCAGCCACGGTGCGAGAGCAATTTTTCCAAGCAGGGGCCGTATCCGCCAAGCAAATGCCACAGGACTTGCTGGGACAGGTGGCAGGTGATCCAAGCCGTTATTGCTATCCCCTGGCGTTGATGATGGCCGCCGCGATGGGCGAGGGCGATGCGGGCGAGCGTTCGATGGTCGGCAGGCTTTCAAACGCGGTTTTAATGCCCGACGATGCCGAATCACGGCTGTTAATGGTTGCGTTGAACGAGTTGCAGGACGTATCCATGGCCGAGATCGGCAAACCGCGAGGCACGCTGGATCTCGCCGGGATCGGTCGATTGTTGGAAGAACAGACGCAGACCCGCGTGTTGCTGCTCGACACCGGCAATCATGCGATGTTGGTGGCGAAGGTCGTCACCGCGGACAGTAGCGCTTTTCGGTTCTTCGAGCCCAATTTCTCCCTGTACGGCTTTGATCGGGTACAGCCGCTGGAGACTGGGGTGCGGCGTTATCTGAATCACAACGGCGGTGAGCTGGCCAGCCCGTATGGAGTTTCCGGCGCCGACCCGCAGTTCAACGTGGTCGAGCTGGATATTCCCGCCATCACCGAGCGGGTGCTGCCCTCCAATCTGCAGGTGGGACTGTTTTTGCGCGGCACGCCCCATCACCCATCCTCGAACGCCCAGCCTCTGGGAGAAGCAGGCTGTCGGACGTTCCCGATCCTTATCGGAAAATGCTCGACTGGGTGCCAGCCTCGCGCAACTGGAAAACCGTTTCCGGGCTGCCGAGTACGACGACGCTGCTACGCTGTTGCGCGGTAAACATCAGTTGGGACGTGATTACCTGCCATTGCTCCAGACGGTAGAAGAGCATCCGGACAAGGGTTACACGTTGCAAATGGTGGACATGAGCGATCCGCCCAACGTCGTCAAGATCAGCACCGACGACTCACGCCTCATGGCGCTGAGGAAACATGTCGAGCGTCTGGTTGAGGGGGCTGTCGGCAAAGGTGCTGCTCACGGGGATTCCGACGGGGGCAGCCGTTTGAGCTTTGCTTTCGCCATCCAGACATTGATCAGTGAAATGCGCAATCGCGAGTATCAGGCTGACGATAAATCTGCACCGGCGTTGGCGATATCGCTGCAGGTTCAGGTGTATGTCAATTACGCCCAGTTAGGTTACGGCGTGTTGAACGATGCACAGCAGATGGCCAATCTGGTTCGCCAGATCATCACGTCCGAGCGGGCCCTGCTCGTGCGCCAAAGCTCGATGGCGGGGCGCTTGATCGCCCGTGCCAATACAGGCGTAGGCGTGGGCTTTTCACTCATGAACATTGGTTTTGGCGCCTACAACCTGGCCAACGCGACCAACCACGAGCAGCGCTCGCGATTTTCCACGCAACTGGCGTTTGATCTGGTAGCGCTGGGCCTGGATATCACGGCCATGGTGGCTGGCGGAACTGTAGGCTCTGCTGCGAGCATTCTGGCGGTGCCATTGCTTGGGATCGGTATCGGCGTGACCGCGATCGCCAGCAATCTGGGGCAGATCAGGGACAAGGCCGAAGCCGTGGGTGAGCATCTGCGCAAGATCCAGGAGGCCTATGGACCTCGAGGCCATGCCTGCCGAGGCGCAACGCTGCGCTTCGAACCTGAAGCGGTCATCGAACATCTGGACTTGCACAACAATAAGGTTCACTTCGCCAGCCAGAAATTTTATCCGATGCTGCGTGGCGGACTTGAACTGCCGCAATACACCTCGGCCCAGGCTCACTTGCATAAGGCGATCAATATTCGCGAGGGCATGGGCCTGGCACGCAGCCTTGCCATGGATGAATGGGTGCCGGAAGCCGCGCGCACGGTCGTGTTGCCGTGTACGCCCGTGGTTTTTTACGGTTACGACTATCAGTTGGGAACGTCTGGGTTTTTGTATGAACGCCGCGAAGGTGAACTTGAGCCACGTGCGGAAAGTGAAATTCCCACTCCCGATTTGCTGCACTTTCTGAATATTGCAGTGGCTGCAGGGAAGTTCATCGAAGGCCGTCTCGGTGATCAGATCGAGACGTGGTATCCGGGGTTGCGCAACAGTACGGTCAGCCGGCTGGAATATGCGCCGAACGGCGAGCAGCGTTTCTATTTCACCGTCAAGACGCCGTTTCCCCATATTCTGTACAAGCTGCGCCCCTTTCCCATGCCGACCCGTATCGCGGTAACCCTCGGCGAAAAGACCCAGCAATTGGTGATCCCCGAGCTCCCCGACGAGTGGAAGAACCTCATTTCATACGACATGGACGCGCAATCGCCAGGTCGACGGCAGTTGTGGTTGACCCCTGGACTGGTCGAGATTGATTTGCAGACGCGTAGCCGCAATGAGTGGGTAATCCATGCGACATGGGCCAACGAATTGCAATGTCGGCTCGAGGATGATTGGCTCAGCGTTGATGGCATCCGAATTCGCGGCACGCCCGACTTCATCGAGCTGGCCAATGGCGAACTGTTCAGGATCGATTGGCAGACTGAACAGTTGGATCTGGTGTCTGTGACACTCAGCGAGAGCACCACGCTCGACAGTGCGATGATCCGATTGCGTGAACGCTTGAATCGGGGGCGGTTGCCTGGGGCTTATGTGCCGCTCTACCAGTACAAACTGCCTCTGGCAGCACAGGAAAATGTGCCGCTCATCACGGCCTACCATGACATCGCGCGAAATCGTCAACTTTATGGTCGCAATCTTCCCCATTTTGTCCGTCAGGGAGTCGTGCTGGGCGCGGCCAGCGCTCGGCATGCCTGGTTCTATCACCCGGACTGGATGACGATCTGGCGCGTGGATGCAATTACCGGAACGGTCAATCACCGTTATCGCTTGATGACGCCAGAGGCAGGGGCGAAGATTGTCGGTTTTGAAATGCGTGCCGACGGAATTCGGGTTTTACAGCGGTTGCTGAATGCCAGAGACGGTGTCGCGACGACGATGGAGTTTCAGATCTCTGATTGGTCAGTCGCGCTCGTGGGGATCACGTTATCGTCTGCCTGGGGGAACTACACCCCAGACCGAGGTACCCATTACTGGCTCGAACTGATGAAACACTTGGGTCATTCTGGTGATTACGCCGACGATACCCAAGACATGGTACCCGCCATTGCCACTTGGGGACCTAGGCCGTTCGTAGAGATTCGTTGCTGTATTGACGATGATTTGCGTGACTTGGTCTGGCTTTCCCCTGGTGACGGTCGATATCACCGTCTGGCTCGCGACAGCGGCATGGGCCTGGACACGGTCATGCTCCCCAGAGTCGATGGCTGGGCTCTCGATACGCCGTTGTTTTTCAGTCGGCAGGCGAACATGTTGCGTCGTGGTGTTGGCGGCGGCAACACCGGCCCGGTCACGCCTGGTGAAGTGCTGGAGCGCGACATCATCGAGGTCAGAGCGGCCGGAGGTCATTTCATGGCAACCCGGGCGAACGGCCAATTGTTCGAGGTCGCCCCGGATGGCTCTTTCCACTCTGTCGGCTTGGGTCCGCACTGGTTCGACCAACATCCAGACTGGATCAGCGCACTCATCGAGGGCGCCGATGAGCGTCAGGCCAGAGCATATGCGCTGATAGGCCTGAGTCGCGCTTCCGGGACCGGGTCTCTTGGCGCTTGGGTGATCGGCCGACATTTTCTGCTTGCCGATATGGACGGCGGCAAGGAATGGCTGCTTTTGGGGGCGACGCCTGACGGCAAAGCGGCGTGGTTACATGATAAACGCAGTGGGCACGTTTATCGTCAGTCGCTGGTCGACGTCGAAGGCATGCGTGCGGCGTTCGCCGGCGGCAGGCAACTGATGAATCCGGCGTCGCTGCCGCAACCCCAGAAAGTCTGGGCGCGCTGGACATTCCAGGAGGTTTCGTTTGATGGTCAAGGGTTGTTCGGGCGCACGTTTGATGGCATCAACCTTGAGCTGCACGATGGCCGGCCGGCACTTGTCGTGAGCGTGGACAACCAATGGTTCAAATACAAGGATCGAACGCCCGAAGCATTGCGAGAAGATTTGCGCATGTTGCTCAGGGGGGAAGCTCATGGTTCGGTGGTGGTGATTGAGCAAACGGCGGGGCGTTATCAATACTTCGTGCCTGACCAGAATCGGCTGCTTGAGGTCGACGCCAAGAGCAATGGTCGATGGGCCGTTTTTCTGGGGGTGTTCGATGGGAGCGAGCCGCTGCTGTTCGATCCGGTAGAAGGGCAGGTCAACCGATATCTCCCGACAGGACGGCTCAGCCTGACTGGCAGTGGTGCCAGCCGTGATGACGAATTGTTGTCGTTGCAGCTTCACGGTGACATTCCCGATCTGCTGCCCTTTCTGCCTGACGGGATAAACAAGCTGATTTTGAGTTACAACCGAGATGCATCGACCTATCGAATTTCCGAACACGTCTGGCAGCGGTTGGATTGCATCGTAATCGACAGGCAGCCTGTTGCACCGGTTGAAGCGTCGCACGTCCGCAAGCTCGTGCTGGACATGGCCGACAGTGAGCGTTTGTTGATGTCTAGCGTCGATGGGCATTGGCTGCTCACCGATCCGGATAACGCGCACAGTCTGATTGTGCGCGGCCATCCACTGGAGGAGGGGATGTCGGCTCCCGCGTTGCAGGTGGGTATCAGCATCCGTGGCGAATATCACTTCTTTGCGCTGGAGCAATGGCTGCAGGCACTGGCTCAGGTCAGGGGCGCTGACGGAGTGGTGACACTCGGCACCGTCCTGCGGCACATCATGTGATTGACCGGTAAGACTGTCGGTAGCAGAAGGCCGCGAACGCCAGCGTTTGCGGCTTTTTGTCAGATGGTTTTTTCAGGGGCATTCAGGCCGCCGGGCAAGCGGGGCATGGACAAGGCCTCATTGAAGGAAACACAAGTGGACGGTTAAGTATCACGGTCTGCAGCCGACTATAGACGTCGATGTGAAATGTTAATTGCACCTCGCAAGCAACTCACCGAAGCTATCCTGTCATAGCCCTCCCGCCGTCGAGATGGACCTCCCTTCAATGCAAACCCCCGCAACCGCCAAACCCCTCTGGCAAACCTACCTGCTGTTTCTGGCGCCGATGGTGCTGTCGAATTTTCTGCAATCGATGTCGGGCACGGTCAACAGCATCTACATCGGCCAGATGCTCGGTACGCAGGCGCTGGCGGCGGTGTCGGGGATGTTTCCCATCGTGTTCTTCTTTATTGCGCTGGTGATCGGCCTCGGCGCCGGTGCCGGTGTGTTGATCGGTCAGGCGTGGGGCGCGCGTGAAACGCACATGGTCAAGGCGATTGCCGGGGCGACGTTGTTGCTCGGGGTATTGATCGGTCTGGTCGCGGCGGTGCTTGGCAGTGTGTTTGCGCGCCAGGCCCTGACCGGGCTGGGAACGCCGGCGGATGTGCTCGATGATGCGGTGGCGTATGCCCATGTGATGCTGTGGATCCTGCCGTCGCTGCTGGTGTTTGTGTTGTTCACGCAATTGCTGCGCGGGGTCAGCGATACGTTGTCGCCGCTGTTGGCGCTGATCGTCTCGACCACGGTCGGGCTGGCGCTGACGCCGGCGTTGATTCGCGGCTGGTTCGGTTTGCCGCAGATGGGCATCCAAAGTGCAGCGTTTGCCGGGCTGGCCGGCAACCTGGCGGCGATGGCGTGGCTGGCCTGGCGGCTGATTCGCAAGGGCCACCCGCTGGCGCCGGACCGCGAGTTTTTCGCGGCACTGCGACTCAACGGGGCGATTCTCGGCAAGGTGCTGCGCATCGGTTTGCCGACCGGGGTGCAGATGATTGTGCTGTCACTGTCGGAGCTGGTGATTCTGGCGCTGGTCAACCAGCACGGCTCGCAAGCAACGGCGGCGTATGGCGCGGTAACGCAGATCGTCAACTACGTGCAGTTCCCGGCGTTGTCGATTGCGATCACCGCGTCGATCCTCGGCGCACAGGCAATCGGCGCCGGGCAACTGCAGCGCATGGGGCCGATCCTGCGCACAGGGTTGTTGATCAATGTGTGCCTCACTGGTGGCTTGATCGTGATGGGCTATCTGCTCTCGCACTGGCTGCTGGGGCTGTTCCTCACCGAGGATTCGACGCGGATGATGGCCGAGCATCTGCTGCACATCATGTTGTGGAGCCTGCTGGTGTTCGGTTTTCAGGCGATCATCGGCGGCATCATGCGGGCCAGCGGCACGGTGCTGGTGCCAGTGGTGATTGCGATTGTCTGCGTGGTCGGCGTGCAGTTGCCGGCGGCGTATTGGCTCGACGCGCAATACGGTTTGCAGGGTGTGTGGATGGCGTTTCCGGTGGCGTATCTGGGCATGCTGGTGCTGCAGACGCTGTATTACAAACTGGTCTGGCGGCATCAGAAGATCGAGCGGCTTGTGTAGGAACTGCCGCCGGAGGCTGGATATTTTGCTGTTATCCAGTCAGAAAGCATCGTAGGTTACGCGCCATAACTATAAGGTCGTTCGAGGGTGTAAATGGGTGTGTTCCGACTGTTGCTGGCTGTGCTGGTCGCCGTTTCGCACATGGGGGTAACGTTCGCCGGGCTCAATCCCGGTGTGGTGGCGGTGATTTCCTTTCTGATCATCAGCGGTTTCGTCATGACATCGCTGATCGAGCGTAACTACAGCTCGACGGGGAACATCCCGGCGTTCTATCTGGACAGGGCCTTGCGCCTGTATCCGCAGTTTCTGTTCTATTTCATCGTCTCGTGCATCGTGGTGCATGTGCTCATGCCCGGTTCGGCGCCTGACCTCGAACTAACCGTCCCACGGGTGGCCGCGAGCCTGTCGATGATGCCGCTGGATTTCTCCATGTTCGGGATTTCCAGCGTGTGGATTCTGCCGCCCGCGTGGTCACTCGGGCTGGAGATGTGTTTTTACCTGGTGATTCCTTTTCTGCTGATCCTCAAGTGGCGTGGCGCTGCGTTCGCCTTGTCTGTCGGCGTGTTTCTGCTGGCGTGTTTCGGTTACATCAACACGGATTACTATGGCTATCGTTTGTTGCCGGGCGTGCTGTTCATGTTTCTGTGTGGCAGCTATCTGTGCAAAGCCAACGCCAGAGCAATCGCAGTGGTGATCGCGACAGCAATCGGCGCGGGACTGCTGTTTGCGGCGATCATGGCGGGGGTGATCGAGCGCCGGCCCTACAACGCCGAGGTGACGCTCGGCATCGCGCTGGGCATTCCAGCGGTGTACTGGCTGAGCAGACTCAGATATCACTGGGTCGACGAGTTTCTCGGCAACCTCAGTTACGGCGTGTTCCTCAATCATTTCGTGCTGATTTACGCGCTGCACGGCTTCTGGTCGGGGACGTACGACACGGCAATCATTTTGCTCCTGTTGTTGGTGGCCTTTTCGGTCAGCGGCCTGACGTACTACTGCATTGAGCGGCCGGGGTTGAAATTGCGCCATCGGCTTCGGTCCGGTGTGCGGCCGGACGCAGCCGATGCTCGTGGCACTGAAGCCTTCGTCTGAGCATGGGCGCGCCACGTTGGGAACTGGCGCAACCGGCGGATGTTTGCTTAAGTCAATCGAGCCCCTCGACGTTAAGCGCTGCCCGGAGAATCCCATGTCGATCCGATTGCTGCTGGCAGCCACGCTGGCGTTCTGCGCCATCTCCACTGCGCAGGCGGTCGAATACACCCGGGTCAACACCCACGCCAGCCAGATCAGTTTCACCTACAACCAGATGGGCTCGCGGATGTACGGCACCTTCGCCAGGTTCGAGGCGACGCTGGATTTCGATACCGATAACCTCGCAAACGCCCACACCACGTTGCACATCGACCTCACCAGCATCGACGCCGGCAGCGAGGACGCCAACACCGAACTGGTGAAGCCGGCTTGGTTCGACACGGCAAAATTCCCCGTGGCGGTGTTCGAATCCAGCCAGTTCACCCAAGTTGCAGAAAACCGCTATTTGATCGCCGGCCAACTCACCCTCAAGGGCATTACCCGCGAGGTGCAAGTGCCGGTGGAATTGAAACCTGACCACGACATCGGCATTTTTGACGGCGAACTGCTGCTCAAACGCGATGAGTTTGGCTTGGGAGCGGGGGAGTGGGCGGACACCGTGGTGTCCAGGGACATCGCCATCAAGATCAAGGTGGTGGCGCCACAGCAGTGAGTCCGCTGGTCGGGGTGACAAGGTATGATGTCGCGGTTTTCTGCCGGAGTTCAGCCACCATGCCCCGCATCACCCATTACACATCTCCCTGCCCGGAAGGCGTCAACAGCCAGATTCTGCAGATGGTCGTCGACTACCTGACGGACATCAGCGCCGTGGGCCTGGGCCCGAGCAATCTGCTCTACAACGTCTATCAGTACGCGGTCGGCTACGAGGTGCATCTGTATCTGGAAGCGTTGAACGGCGAGAAGGGCACCGAGGTCGAGTTGCTGGTGGCGACCGATGACGATGATCCGGAGCAGGTCATCGGTTTCCTGTTGTACCTGCCGGTGCAGGGCGACTGGGAAGCCTGCAGCGTCGCCTACATGGCGGTGCGCGAAGGGCATCGTCGGCAAGGCGTGGCGCGGGCGATGATCGCTGACATGGTCGGACGTTACCCGCATGCCGAACTGGCGTGCACGGTTGGTAAAGTGCCGTGTTTCGAAGCGATGGGTTTTGAAGTGATCGGCTCGCGTGAGACCCAAGTGCTGATGAGCACCCGGCACTACCGCAGTAACGGCTTGCGCGGGTTTATCGACACCACGCCAATCTATCGCTCGCTGGAAGTGCAGCAGATTCACA
This sequence comes from Pseudomonas sp. WC2, assembly GCF_050586545.1. Lineage (NCBI taxonomy): Bacteria > Pseudomonadati > Pseudomonadota > Gammaproteobacteria > Pseudomonadales > Pseudomonadaceae > Pseudomonas > Pseudomonas sp. WC2. The sequence goes on from NZ_JBOBDR010000006.1 coordinate 93,013, forward strand.
CTTACCTTCTGCAGAAAAACGGCAAGCGCGCCATGCTCGATGCCGAAAAGCAGCGCGACCGGCATCTGGATCAGACCACCCGTCACGTTGAAGAATTTGTTCGCCAGCGCCTGACGCTGCACTGAGGCACGCACTGTTCGCATAGCCCCTTGTGGGCGCGAGCCTGCTCGCGAAGGCGTCGTGTCAGTCGAATCATCATTAACTGACGGATCGCTTTCGCGAGCAAGCTCGCTCCCACAGGTCATTCAGGGTTAACGAGAGCCGGGCCAACCTGCTTTTGCGAGCGCGGCGAGCAGCGTTTGCGCATCCAGCCCCGGCACCGAATGCCCATTGCCCTCGGTGCTGTCACTGGCCAGCAACGCATTGATGATCGCCTCTTCGACCGCCTCGGTAGCCGCTAGAAACAGCTCGCTGATGTGGTCGTTATTGACCATGCGCAAACCGTCGCACGTCGGCGCGCCTTTCCCTTCATAGGCCGCTGGCGGGACGTGCTCATTGCCGGTGGCGAAGGCGATGAAGATGTCGCCGCTGTGGTCTTCGTTACCGCCACCGGTGCGGGCCAGGCCGAGGCTCGCACGTTGCGCCAGACGCGTGCATTGGTGGGGCAGCAGCGGCGCATCGGTCGCCAGGCACACGACAATCGAACCCATGCCCGGATGCGGCAGCGAGGCCCGCAAGAACGGCGAGTCCTTCTGTTCCATGTAACGCCCGACCGGGTAGCCGTCGACACGCAATTCACTGCGAATGCCATGGTTGGCCTGGACGATGGCGCCGACAGTCCAGCCGCCCTGAGCCGCGCTCAACCGGCGCGAGGCGGTGCCAATGCCGCCCTTGAATTCATGGCAGATCATGCCGCTGCCACCGCCCACCGCGCCTTCAACCACAGGACCGTCGGTGGCTGATTTCAACGCCTCGGCAACATGCGCCGGTTTGACGTGGAAGCCGTTGATGTCGTTGAGCAAACCATCATAAGTCTCCAGCACCACCGGCATGTTCCAGTAGAGACGACCGTCGTCCGGTTGCTGCTCACGGTCCAGTGCAATCAGCGCATCACGCACCACGCCGAGGCTGTGGGTGTTGGTGAAGGCGATCGGGCTGGTCAGCAAACCGGCCTCGCGAATCCACTCCAGACCCGTGGCATCACCATTGCCGTTGAGCACGTGCACGCCGGCGAAACACGGTTGCTGGTTGGTCGAGCCGCGACGCGGTTCGATCAGCGTGACGCCGGTATAAATGTCCCGCCCGGCATCGCTGCGACCGCGCACGTTGCTGTGGCCGACACGCACGCCGGGCACATCGGTGATCGCGTTGAGCGGGCCGGGCTGCATCTGGCCGAGGCGAATGTTGAGGTCACGGGCACGAGGTTTCATCGGTTCTTGTCTCTCTAGAAGGCAGATAAAAATGGCACTGACTGTCACGTTCCTCTGTGGGAAGCGGACCGGTTGAACTCCTCCCGCCGACACCGCATGATGCGGCGGGCCGGTATGAGCAACGGTAATCAGCCTATCGGGCGGATCGCACCAGACCCATTCCCATCATGGGTTACACAGAAGGGGTAGAACGTGGACGCGTTGTTGCAGGAATTGCCGGTGCATCAAAGCCTGGCGCGGGTGTTTGCCAGTGTCGGGCAGGACGGTTTCTGGCGCGCGCTGGTCGACACCCTGCGCTTGCTGGTGCCCGTGGACAACGCGCTGGTAGCGGTCATGAAGGCCGGGCAACCGCCACAATTGCTGATCGACTTCGACAGCAAGGGCAGCGCCGCCGAGCAGGAGGAACTGGCCGATTACACCGCCGGCATGTACCTGCTCGATCCGTTTTATCAAGCCGCGTCGGCTGGCATCAGTGACGGTCTGCACAGTCTGGCGTCGGTCGCGCCGGACCAGTTTCTGCACAGTGAGTACTACCAGAGCTACTTTCGTCCGGTGGTCGGCGAAGACGAATTGCAGGTCATCATCAACCTCGACGCCGGCGTGCTCGGGTTGTCATTGGGACGCTCGACGACGTTCGATTTGGCCGAGCAGGGCAGGTTGCTTTGCGTGAGGGATTGGGTGTTGGCGGCGATGCGACGGCACGTGCAGTTGCTGCCGCCGCAGGGGCCGGTGGCGGACGTGGCGGTCGGTGATCTGGCGACTTTGCTTGATCGCTTCGATGCCCGGCTGACCGCACGGGAAGTCGACACAGCGCGGCTGATCCTGCAGGGCTTTTCCAGCAAGGCGATTGCCCAGCAGCTAGGCATTTCCCCGGAGACGGTGAAAGTGCATCGACGCAATCTTTATCAGAAGCTCAATGTCAGCGGGCATGGCGAGTTGTTTGCGCTGGTGTTGCGCGCGCACTGAAGATCATCAGCCATGCACCTATCCCTGTGGGAGCGAGCTTGCTCCCACATTCGATCAGGGTGTTCAGGAGATTCGTTGAAACACTAGCGCCTTAAGCCCGCTCTGCGGATCAACATCCGCAAACTCCGGCGGATTCTCCAGCCGCTGCTCAAAGCGCAACCCCGGCGCTTCCTGTGTGACGCCATCAATCAGAAAGTCCGAACCAAACGCCGGATCGTTCATGCACGCCAGCACGGTGCCCTGCGCCGTCAGCAATTCCGGCAAGCGGCGCAGCACGCGCTGGTAATCCTTGGTCAGCAGGAAACTGCCTTTCTGAAACGACGGCGGGTCGATGATTACCAGATCGTACGGGCCGCTGTTGATCACTTTGCCCCAGGATTTGAACAGGTCGTGGCCGAGGAAACTGACCTTGCTCAGGTCATGGCCATTCAAGCGGTGATTGTCGCGGCCACGGCTCAAAGCTGCGCGGGACATGTCCAGATTGACCACGTGATCGGCGCCACCCTCGATCGCCGCCACGGAAAATCCGCAGGTGTAGGCGAAGAGATTCAACACCCGCTTGCCGCTGGCCTGTTCGCGCACCCAGTTGCGACCGTAGCGCATGTCGAGAAACAAACCGGTGTTTTGTTTGAGGCCCAGATCGATCCGGTACTGCAGACCACCCTCGACGATGGTCATTTCGTCAATCTCGGCGCCCAGCAGCCATTCAGCCGTGCTTTGCGGCAAGTATCGATGCTGGATCAGCAACGTGTGTGCGCCACTTTGCTGCCATTCGTCGGCCTCGGTGATGTCCAGCAGCAAGCGCTTGAGTGCAGCGAGCTGTTCCGGCAGCGGCTCCTTGAACAATGACACCAGCACCACGCCTTGCAGCCAGTCCACGGTCAACTGTTCCAGCCCCGGCCAGCAGCGCCCGCGCCCGTGGAACAGACGTCGGGTCTCATTCGGCGCCGCCGCGAGCGCAGGCAGCAAATGAGCGTGGAGGGTGGCGAGGGCTTCAGGGTTCATCGGTCAGGGTCGGCAAGCAAAAGGGCCGGCATTTTAACCACAAATATGGCCCAGCGAACGATTGCTGCTGGCGGGCAAAAACAACGTTCTTGAAAAGACCTGTATCAAAAATGAATTTCTGCAGAGCCCACCGCTCATACCTGATAAGCAGCGGATTCAAGCCGCTAAATCGTTAATGCAATTCAGGGAGTGCAGTTTCATGTGCCCAACATCGACGGCGGACGAGCACCTTCCTGACGGATTGATTCTGGTGGTTGAGGATGATCCGTTGATTCTGGAGTTTCTCTGCGAAATTCTTCAGGAGGAAGGTTTCAAGGTCGAGCCGCACACCAGTGCTGACGCCGCATCGCTTTATCTGGAGCAACACGCCCAGCAAGTCGCGTTATTGCTCACCGATATCACCATGCCCGGCACCCTCAATGGCGCCGATCTGGCCAACCTGGTTGGTGACCGCTGGCCGGACAAACCGGTGATGGTCATGTCCGGCTATGAAACGCCGGAGACTTCCGGGGTCAAGCATTCGGTGGCGTTCATCAAAAAGCCTTGGGCCATCGGCCAGTTGCTCGACTGCGTAGACAGCGCGTTCAAGTCCAAGGCCCCGCGCCTGCACTGACACGCTGGGTCAATCGGCCCGGCAAGTGCTACATTGCCGGCCCGGTTTATTGCCAGAGGATGCGACGTTTTGTCTGCTCACGATTCTGTTTTCGATCGCGCGTTCGGCGCGTTCCTGTTCGACATGGACGGCACCGTCCTCAATTCCATCGCCGCTGCCGAGCGCATCTGGTCTGCCTGGGCGGTGCGGCATGGCGTCGATGTGGAAACGTTTTTGCCGACCATTCATGGCGCGCGTGCCATCGACACCATCAATCGCCTGAACCTGCCCGGCGTTGATGCCGAGGCGCAAGCGGCGTTCATCACCCACGCGGAAATCGAAGACGTTGAAGGCATCGTCGAGATTCCCGGCGCGGCAGCGTTTCTCCACAGCTTGCCGAAAGACCGCTGGGCGATGGTGACCTCGGCACCACGGGATCTGGCTTTGCGCCGGATGGCGGCGGCGGGGATTCCCGAGCCTTCGCTGATGATCACCGCTGAAGATGTGAAGGCGGGCAAACCTGATCCGGCGGGTTATCTGCTGGCCGCCAAGCGTCTTGGGCTTGAACCCAATGATTGCCTGATTTTCGAAGACGCCACCGTGGGTATTCAAGCAGCGGAAGCGGCGGGCGCGCCGTTGATGATCATCACCACCACGCACCAGCATGCTCTGGAAACGCGCCATGCGACGCTGGACACTTATGCTGACGTTCGCGCCAAAGTCGATGGCGATGGGAAGCTCCACCTCCAGAGTAACTGACACCTACAGTCCCTGTGGGAGCGAGCGAGCTTGCTCGCGAATGCGGTGGGTCAGTCAGCTGATATCTTGCCGTCAGTCAGGACTTTGCGGAACGTCTCCACCAACGGCCGCAAATTGACCCGATGCCACGCCGCCCACAACGGCGTGGTCAACGTCAGCCAAGGCAGTTCTCGCAACAGCACACCCGGCGGCGCATTTTGGCTCAAGCCCTTTTGAATCATCGCAATCCCCAGCCCCGACGCCACCAGCCCCAGCGCGGTAAACGGTTCGGTCGCCTGCATGCGCACGTCCGGGGTGAACCCGGCACGAATGCACGCGCTGACGAATTCATCGCCGGCATCCTGGCGCGGCTGCACGCCGATCCATTCCTGATCGGCCAGATCCTGCGGGGTCAACGAAGCCTGCTGCGCCAGCGGATGATGCTCCGGCAACGCCAGCAGCATCGGATCATCCAGCACCTGAAAACCCAGTAAATCCGGGTCGTCATCGGTCGGCGGATCACTCACCAGGGCGATATCGAGACTACGCTGTCGCAAGCCTTCCAATTGCTCGGCGGAACTGAGGTTGTACAGCGCGACGTGGACGTTGGGGCGATCGCCGCGCAATAAGCGCAACGCGTTGGGCAGCACGCCGGCATGCATGGCGTTTTCGATATAGCCGATGCACAAACCGCCTTCTTCGCCCCGGCCCAGCCGTTTGCCGAGGGATTCCAGGCGATTGGCGTGGGTGAGCAGGGCGCGGGTTTCGGCGAGGAAGGTCTGGCCATCGCGGGTCAGGCGGATGCGTTGTTGGCTGCGCTCAAACAGGGTCAGACCCAATCGTTCTTCGAGCTGGGCGATCTGCCGGCTCAGCGGCGATTGAGAAATGTGCAGCCGTTCGGCGGCGCGGCCGACGTGTTCTTCCTCGGCGACGACAACGAAATAGCGCAATTGACGGATGTCGATCATGTCAGACCTATAGGGACTCAAGTGCTGCACATTATGTCTTGGACGGTCTCGGTGTCGCAATCTAGGATCTGCTCAACGGTCACACAGACCCAGAACCGATTGAGGAAAAACCCATGAGCTTGAAAGACAAACTGCCCGGCCAACTGGGCTTTGGCACGGCACCGTTGGGCAACATGTTCCGCGCCATCCCCGAAGCCGAAGCGCAGGCCACTGTGCATGCCGCGTGGGAGGCCGGCGTGCGTTACTTCGACACCGCGCCATTTTACGGCTCGGGCCTCTCGGAAATTCGTCTCGGCGAAGCGCTCAAGCAATACAAGCGTGACGACTACGTGCTCAGCAGCAAGGTCGGTCGGGTCATTCTCGATGAAGTCGAGGATGCAGCCGCCCGCGATCTCGGTGAAAAAAGTGGCGTGTTCGAACACGGTCGCCCGAACAAGATCGTCAACGACTACAGCGCCGACGCGACCCTGCGTTCCATCGAAGATAGCCTCAAACGCCTGCAGACTGATCGCCTCGACATCGTCTGGGTGCACGACATCGCCCAGGATTTCTACGGCGATCAATGGCTGGAATACTTCGATCAGGCTCGCACCGGCGCGTTCAAAGTGCTGACCCGCTTGCGTGAAGAAGGCGTCATTAAAGGCTGGGGCCTGGGCGTCAACAAAGTCGAGCCGTGCGAACTGACCCTCGACCTGACTGAAGCGCAGCCGGACGGCTTCCTGTTGGCCGGTCGTTACACGCTGCTGGATCACGAACGTCCGTTGCAACGCCTGATGGATTCGGCCTTGGCGCAGAACGTTGAAATCGTCGTCGGTGGGCCTTACAGCTCGGGCATTCTGGCCGGTGGCGCGCACTTCGAGTATCAGCAGGCCAGCCCTGAAGTCATCGCCAAGGTCGAGCAGATCAAACGCATCGCCGCTGCTTACAACGTCGGTATCAAAGCCGCTGCGCTACAGTTCTCGCTGGCCAATCCCGCGGTGGCTGCGGTGATTCCGGGGGCGAGCAAACCCGGCCGCATTGCTGAAGATGTCGCGGCGTTGTCGGCGACTATCCCTGCCGGTTTCTGGCAGGCGATGCGCGACGCCCAACTGGTTTCCGAACGTGCACCATTGCCAATCGATGAGGTGAAAGCATGAAGATTGATCTGAGTGGAAAACTGGCCATCGTCAGCGGCAGCACCGCCGGCATTGGTCTGGGCATCAGCCAGTCGTTGGCCGAAGCCGGGGCGACGGTGGTGGTGATCGGCCGCGACACGGGCAAGGTTGAACAGGCGTTGGCGAGTATTCGCGAGAAAGTCCCGGGCGCGCAGTTGCGTGGTTTGACTGCGGATCTGGGCACAGCGGAGGGTGCGCAGACACTGTTCGCCGCCGAACCCCGCGCCGACATTCTGGTCAACAACCTCGGCATCTTCGACGCCGTGGATTTCTTCGAAGCGCCGGACAGCGAGTGGACGCGCTTCTATGAGGTCAACGTGATTTCCGGCGTGCGCTTGTCTCGGCATTACGTGCCCGGGATGGTCGAGCAAGGTTGGGGGCGGGTGATTTTCCTGTCCTCGGAATCGGGGGTGGCAACGCCTGCCGACATGATCAATTATGGCGTGACCAAAAGCGCCAATCTCGCGGTGTCCCACGGTTTGGCCAAACGTCTGGCGGGCACCGGGGTGACGGTCAATTCGATCCTGCCGGGACCGACCTTCACCGATGGCCTGCAAGACATGCTTAAGGACGCCGCCGCTGAATCCGGGCGTAACCTGCGCGATGAAGCCGATGCCTTCGTGCTCAAGGCCCGCCCGACCTCGATCATCCAGCGTGTCGCGGATGTCGAAGAAGTCGCGCATCTGGTCACCTACATTGCTTCGCCGCTGTCGTCGGCCACCACGGGCGCTGCTTTGCGCGTTGATGGCGGCGTGGTCGACAGCCTCACTATCTGAATTCCCCAGAGAGATTTATCTATGCCTACAGCATCCGCAACCATCGATATTCCGGCTTCGGCCGATCAGGTCTGGCAATTGATCGGCGGCTTCAACACGCTGCCGGACTGGCTGCCGTTCATTCCCAACAGCGAACTGAGCGACGGTGGCCGCGTGCGCACACTGCAAACGGCGGATGGCGCTGTGGTGGTCGAGCGTTTGCAAGCGTTCGACAATGCCGCGAAGACCTACAGCTATTCGATTGAACAGGCACCGTTTCCGGCGACGGATTATCTGGCGACGATCAAGGTCGAGGCCCAGGGGCAGGGCGCACGCGTGACGTGGTCGGGGCGCTTCAACGCCAAAGGCGTCAGCGATGAGGAGGTCGTGGCGCTATTCAATGGCATCTACCAGGGTGGCCTCGACGCACTGCGCGCCAATTACCCAGCCTGACAGATACGCTGCAACCCTTGTGGGAGCTAGCCCTGCTAGCGATGGCGGGGTGTCATCCAATGAAGTTGTTGACTGACACACCGCGATCGCCAGCAGGGCTAGCTCCCACAGGGGATTGCATGATCGTTCCCACGCAGAGCGTGGGAACGCTCGTGGCGGAATCAGGAATTCTCGATCAAACTCTGGCGGCAATCGAGCACCAGTTTCGCCCCGCCCAGATCGCTGCTGCCGACTTCAAGGCTGAAGCCATGCAGGCTGACAATCGCCGCGACAATCGACAGCCCCAGGCCAAACCCACCCAGCGGCTGGCCACCGTCGGCGCGATAAAAGCGCTGGAATACCGCTTCGCGTTCAGCCTCGGGGATCCCCGGTCCGGAGTCGTGCACTTCAATCCGCGTCTGGCCACCCGCATTCACGCCGCGCAGCATCACCGTGCCGCCCGGCGGGGTGAACTTGATCGAGTTGCTCAGCAGATTCGCCAGCGCTTCGAACAACAATGCCCGATCACCGTTCAGCGGCGGCAATGTTTCCGGCATGTTCAAATCGAAACGCAACTCGCCTTCCTCGGCCAGCGGCAGGTAAAACTCATGCAGTTCTTCCAGCAACTGCACCGGATCAAGTTCGACAAACCCTGAGCGCCGCTGCCGATCCTCCAGTTCGGAGATCCGCAACAACCCGCGAAACCGCGCCATCAGCGTATCCGCTTCCGCCAGCACCAGATCCAGTTGCGCCGCTTCCTGCGAACCTTCGCCGGCCTGCTGCTGCATGCGATACAACTGCGCGCGCAGGCGCGTCAGCGGGGTGCGCAAATCATGGGCGATATTGTCGCAGACGCCTTTGACTTCATTCATCAAGCGCTCGATGCGTTCGAGCATGGCGTTGACGATGGCGGCGAGCATGTCCAGTTCATCGCGGCGATTGGACAGCGGCAAACGATGCGTCAGGTCGCCGGCAACAATCGCCTGGGCGCTGGCCTGAATCGCACGAATCCGCCGCAGCGGTCGGCGTCGCAGCAAATGCCAACCGGCAATCCCCGGCAGAATCGTCAGCGACACTCCCCAGAACAACGCATGCAAAATGATCCGCGTCACCGCGAACAACGAACCGTTGTCGCGCAACAGCACCAGCCAGCGCCCGTCGCGGGTTTGCGTGGCGACGGCGTCGCAGCTGTCATTGGGCAGGGTTGGGTCGTCGGAATTGGCGCAATCGGCGAGCATGTGGATCTTGCCGTCCAGCGGCAGACCTTCGGGAATCTGCTGCAGCGCACCGCCAAGGTAAACGCCTTCGGCATCGAACAAGCCATAGGCGTCGATGCCGCGAATATCAAAGGTCATGCTCGCGGCGAGCGCTTCTTCCAGTTGCTCACCGCGAAAGTGCGAAAACAGATGCTGACGTTGCATCAGCGAGTGTTTGGCGAGGTTGTCGAGGTAGCCGGAAACTTCGTAGTACATGACCCCCATGAGGATCGCGCTCCACGCCACGAACAGCGAACTGTACAGCGCCAGCAAACGGCTGCTGGAGGAGCGCCAACCGTCAGACGGGTTCGGCAATGACATAACCCGAGCCCCGTACCGTGCGGATCAGCGGAACATTGCCTGCAGCGTCGATTTTCTTGCGCAGACGGCCAATGTGCACATCGATCAGGTTGGTGCCCGGGTCGAAGTGATAGCCCCAGACTTCTTCGAAAATCATCATCCGCGAGAGAATCTGGCCGCTGTTGCGCATCAGGAATTCCAGCAGCTTGTATTCGGTCGGCAGCAGCGTCAGCACCTGTTCGGCGCGGCGTGCTTCATGGCTGATCAAGTCGAGTTCGAGGTCGGCCACTTGCAACGTGGTGGCCTGCGTGGCGCCGCTGTTCTGCCGCCGCAGCAACACTTCAACCCGCGCGGCCATTTCATCGGTGGCGAACGGTTTGGTCAGGTAATCATCGCCGCCGGCACGCAAACCGCGCACACGTTCATCGACATCGGAGAGGGCACTGATCATCAGAATCGGCGTGGCCACGCCCATGGTGCGCAGCGTGGTGACGATGGCCAGGCCATCGAGTTCGGGCAACATGCGGTCGAGGGTGATCAGGTCGTAATTGCCGCTCACGGCGCGGTCGAGGCCTTCGCGGCCATTGTCGACCCAGTCAACTTCCAGCCCGTGGCTGCTCAGTTCGGCGACGATTTCCCGGGCGGTCACGGCGTCGTCTTCGATGGTCAAGATACGAGTCATAGGCAGGCCTGCTGATCGGTTCAAACGGAATGGCAGCATTTTGCCAAGAAATTCCGGCGACGCTTTAAATTAACTTTCATGTTGGCCTGTCACAAACGCAAATTTCGCGCCTGCGCGCAATGGGTGCCAATGCATAAAACCCGCTGTTATTCGGCGCTTGTTGCAATTTGCATGGTCTTAGGAAGTTCATCTTTTCTAAAACGTTGAAATACAAGGATTTATTTATTTGCTGCAACTGGCACGGTCGCTGCAATTCATCTGATGACGAGTTGTAACACCATTTTTCATGCCTGGAGCAGAACAACAATGAATAGATCCCCTGATGGGTTTTATCCCGCCGTTGAAGAGTCGAGCAGCGTTTCGGGCGTGTCCTGGGGCGCGATTTTCGCAGGTGCCGCGGCTGCCGCTGCCCTGTCGATGATCCTGGTGTTACTCGGTTTCGGTTTAGGATTCTCTGCCGTTTCACCGTGGGCCGGAGAGGGCGTCAGCGCCAAGGGCCTGGGCATTTCCACGATTGTCTGGCTGGCGGTGACGCAGATCGTCGCTTCCGGCATGGGTGGTTATATCGCCGGTCGCCTGCGGGTGAAGTGGGCGAACATGCACGGTGACGAGGTGTATTTCCGCGATACCGCTCACGGCTTCCTCGCCTGGTGCGTGGCTACTCTGGTCACTGCAGTTCTGGTGGTCGGCTCGGTCAGCAGCGTCATCAGCGGTGGTGTGCAGGCCGGTGCCAGCGTCGCTGGCGGTGCAGCCAGTGCCATGACCCAAGCGGCCGGTACTGCTGCGGCTAACACCGACAGCAATCAGTACGGCTACTACATCGACAGCCTGTTCCGCGATGACCGTCCTGCTTCCGTCAGCGATGACGCTGCCCACGGCGCCGTGGCCCGCATCTTTGCGCAAAGCCTGGCCGATGGTCAGATGAGCGCCGAAGACCGTACCTACCTCGCCCAACTGGTTGCACAGCGTACCAACCTGACTCAGGCCGATGCCGAACGTCGTGTTGATGAGATTTACGCTCGCACTCAGAAAGCCCTGGCCGACGCCAAGCTCAAAGCTCAACAAGCCGCTGATACCGCCGCGAAAGTTGCAGCCCTGACTTCGTTGTGGATGTTCGTCGCGCTGTTGGCCGGTGCGTTCTTCGCCAGCTTCGCAGCCACCTTCGGCGGTCGTCGTCGCGATGCAGTCGAATACGTCGAAGTCGATACCTACACCACTACCACTCCGGTCCGTTAAACAAGGAGATCCACCATGCGTTCACTACTGCTGTTTTTCCTCGGCGTACCGATCCCGATCATTATCCTGATCGCCCTGTTCGTGCACTGATTGCTCTATTGAGGCTCGTGCCTCGGCCGCTTCCACCTTCGGGTGGAAGCGGCTTTTTGCTTTCTGGCCCCCAACAAAGCGAGAATCCGCACCGTTCTCTGCAACTGATCGTTGGACAATCCAACCGACTTCACTGGCCTGGATCAATATTTCGTCCGGCGATATCGCCTACCGTAAATGGATCCAAGCCTTTGTCGCGGTATCGACTACATTGCCTGTACGCGCATCTGTTGCGCTGACGGAGTACCGCAGTCAGACCCTCAAAATGCATGAGAACAACGGGTCGACACGGTGTAGTGCAGCAAGGAGCTGGCGCAAAACTCCACTGACATTTTCACGGAAGATCATCGCAATGCACTGCCTAGAAAGAACCTTTGATATCCAGCCCTTGGCGCAGGCGGATATGACCGTGCACATCAACGGTCAACCCGTCACGGCCGCCATCGGCGAAACCGTCCTCAGCGTTATCCAGTCCCTCGGCGTGCGCCAGATCGCGCGCAACGATCACGGCCAGATCAGCGGCGCCTATTGCGGCATGGGCGTGTGCCAGTGCTGTCTGGTGAAAATCAATGGTCGGCACAAACGCCGCGCTTGCCAGACCGTCGTGCGCGACGGTATGCAGATCGAAACCCAGGTCAACCGCATCACCGCGCAGGAGGTCGTATGAGCCTGCAACCGGTGATCGTCGGCGGTGGGCCGGCGGGGATGGCGGCGGCCATCGAACTGGCGCGCCACGGCGTGCGCTGCACTTTGCTGGAAGAAGCTTCGCGCCTTGGCGGTGTGGTCTATCGCGGGCCGCTGCGGGACGGCGTGCAACTGGATTACCTCGGCCCGCGTTACTCCGAAACGCTGGGCAAACTGCACGGCGATTTTCAGGAGCAGTCCGGGCTGATCGATGTGCGCCTCAACCATCGTGTGGTCGGCGCCGAAGGCACTCGCGCGTTGGTCGTGCTCGACGGCGATGAGCAACTGCACGAGATCGAGTATCCGCAGTTGCTCTTGGCTGCTGGTTGCCACGAACGCAGCGTGCCGTTCCCCGGCTGGACGCTACCGGGAGTGATCATGCTTGGCGGTTTGCAATTGCAGATCAAAAGCGCCGTGGTCAAACCGCAAGGGCCGGTGATCATCGCCGGCACCGGGCCGCTGCTGCCGTTGGTGGCGACGCAGTTGCATGCCGCCGGCGTTAGCGTTGCTGGCGTGTATGAGGCCTGTGCGTTCAGCAAGATCGCCCGCGAAAGTCTGGCGCTCTTGAACAAGCCGCAACTGTTCCTCGATGGTTTGAGCATGCTCGCTTACCTGAAACTGCACGGCATCCCGATGCATTACGGTTGGGGCGTGGTCGAAGCCCACGGCGAAGGCGAATTGCACAGCGTCAGCGTCGCGCCTTATTCGGCGACGTGGGAGCCGGACATGACCCGCATCGAACGCTTCGAGGCGAAGACGCTGGCGGTCGGTTATGGCTTCATTCCGCGTACGCAACTGAGCCAGCAAATGGGCCTGGACCATGGCTTCAGCGACGACGGTTACCTGCGCGCCAATTCCAATATCTGGCAGCAAAGCAACGAACCGCAGGTGCATCTGGCCGGTGACATGGGCGGGATTCGCGGCGGTGAAGCGGCGATGCTCGCCGGCAAGATCGCCGCGACCTCGATCCTGCTGCAACGCGGTGTGCTCGAGGAAGAACTGGCCCGCGTGCGTCGCGATCGTTACCTGAGCAAACTCAAAGCCATCGTGCGTTTCCGCGCCGCCGTGGATCGCTACACCGAACGCGGCGTCGGTCAGACCGCATTGCCCGCCGCCGACACGGTGATCTGCCGTTGCGAACACGCGACTCGCGCGGACATCGACAAGGCGCTGGAGCAGGGCGTGCAAGACATCGCCAGCCTGAAAATGCGCACCCGCGTGAGCATGGGCGATTGTCAGGGGCGCATGTGCATCGGCTATTGCAGCGACCGCTTGCGCCAAGCCACCGGACGCAAGGACGTCGGTTGGCTGCGCCCGCGTTTCCCGATCGATCCGATTCCTTTTTCCGCGTTCCAGTCCGTCGGCACGGAGGCCGTTTCCCATGAGTAAGTTCTATGACGTGGTCATCGCCGGCGGCGGCGTGATCGGGGCGTCCTGCGCCTATCAATTGTCCAAACGCAAAAACCTCAGAGTCGCGCTGATCGATGCCAAGCGTCCGGGCAACGCAACCCGTGCCTCGGCCGGTGGTTTGTGGGCGATCGGTGAGTCGGTCGGCCTCGGTTGCGGGGTGATTTTCTTTCGCATGATGTCGGCCAACCGCAGGCGCGAAACTCAAGGCGCGGCGGTGGCTGTGGACGCCAGCACGCCGCACATTCTGCCGCCGTCGTTCTTCGATTTCGCCTTGCAGTCCAACGCCTTGTACCCGGCGTTGCACCGTGAGCTGAAAGACAACCACGGCATGGATTTCAAGTTCGAAAAGACCGGGCTGAAATTCGTGATTTATGACGACGAAGACCGGCTCTACGCCGAGCATATCGTCGGCTGCATTCCGCACCTGGCCGATCAGGTGCGTTGGCTCGATCAGGCGGCATTGCGCGAGGCCGAGCCCAGCGTCAGCCATGAAGCACGCGGCGCGCTGGAGTTTCTCTGCGACCATCAGGTCAGCCCGTTCCGCCTCGCCGATGCCTACATGGAAGGCGCGCGGCAGAACGGCGTGGATATTTTCGTCAACACCAACGTCACCGGCGTGCTGCACCACGGCACGCGCGTGACCGGCGTGCAGACAGCCGAGGAGGGCGTGTTTCACTGCAAAACCCTGATCAACGCGGCGGGCGCGTGGGCGGCGGATTTGAGTGAGTGGGCCAGCGGCATCCGCATCCCGGTGAAACCGGTGAAAGGCCAGATTCTACTGACCGAACGCCTGCCGAAGATCCTCAACGGCTGCCTGACCACCAGCGATTGCTACGTGGCGCAAAAGGACAACGGCGAGATCCTGATCGGCAGCACCACTGAAGACAAAGGCTTCGACGTCACCACCACCTACCCGGAAATCGCCGGGCTGGTGCAGGGCGCGGTGCGCTGTTTGCCGGAGCTGAAGGACGTCAACCTGAAACGCACGTGGGCGGGGCTGCGTCCGGGGTCACCGGATGAGCTGCCGATCCTCGGGCCGATGCGTGGGGTGGAAGGGTATCTGAATGCCTGCGGCCACTTTCGTACCGGGATTCTGACGTCGGCGATAACCGGGGTGTTGCTGGACAAACTGGTCAACGATGAACCGCTGCCGCTGGACATCACGCCGTTTCTGGCGGATCGGTTTGAGGTGGCGCCGGTCAAGCAAGCGCCCGAACTCGAACTGGCCTGACCTCGGCAAGATGATCGTTCCCACGCTCTGCGTGGGAATGTCTCAAGGGACGCTCCGCGTTCCAGCCTTCGAATTGAAACGCGGAGCGTCCCGGGCTGTATTCCCACGCGGAGCGTGGAAACAATCAGGTGAGGCTCAGGATTTGCGTGATTCCTCTTCGAGCTGATCCGACTCAAACAACCGCGCCAATTCCGCCCGGGCTTCCTGGGCGGTCTGCAGGACTTTCGCTGCGTCGTCGTAAACCGCGTGCTGCGCCTCCAGCACCTGTTCGTCGTGATGCTTGAAACGCTTGATCCGCGCATCCGCCTGAGCTTGCGTCAGCCCCAGACCCACCAATGTGCGCCGGCTCATTTCCAGGCTCGAATAATAGGTCTCACGAATTGCTTCAGCGCCGACATCGACCAACCGGTGCACGTGCTGACGGTTACGCGCCCGGGCGATGATTTTCATGTGCGGGTACAGCTTGCGTACCACCTCGGCGGTCTTGATATTGGTCTCCGGATCATCCGTGGCAATCACGAAATATTCCGCCTCGCCGACCTTCGCCGCGTTGAGGATTTCCGGGCGCATCGGGTCGCCGTAGAACACCGGCACACCGCCAAAACTGCGCGACAGTTCGATGGTTTCCACCGACGTGTCGAGCGCGACGAACTTGATGTTCTGCGCGCGCAGAATACGCGCCACGATCTGGCCCATCCGGCCCATGCCGGCAATCACCACGCGCGGTGTGTCAGTGTCGATCTCACGGTATTGTTCCGGCACTTCCACCGGTTGCACTTTCGGGCTGACCAGACGCGCGCAGACCAGCAGCAGCAACGGTGTGACCGCCATCGACAGGGTGATGGTCAGCACCAGCAAGTCGTACAGACGCGGCTCGAACAGGCCTTGATCGCGACCGATCTTGAACACCACAAAGGCGAATTCACCGCCCGCCGCCAAGACAATACCGAGGCGAATCGCACTGATTTTGTTCAAGCCTCCGGCCAGCCTTCCGACCACGAACAGCAGCGGCAACTTCAGGCCAATCAGCAACAGCGTCAGGCCCAATACGGTGAACGGCGCGCTGAGCAGCAGGCTGAGGTTTGCACCCATGCCGACGCTGATGAAAAACAGCCCGAGCAGCAGGCCTTTGAACGGCTCGATCTGCGCTTCCAGCTCGTGGCGATATTCCGAATCCGCCAGCAGCAGACCGGCGAGAAACGCCCCCAGCGCCATCGACACACCGACCAGATCCATCAACCACGCCGTGCCGATCACCACCAGCAACGCGGTGGCCGTGGACACTTCCGGCAGACCGGTTTTCGCCACCACGCGGAACACCGGGCGCAACAGATAACGCCCACCAATCACTACCACCGCGATGCCGCCAAGTACCTGCAGGCTGTGCCGGATATCGTCAGCGGTGCTAGTGTGGTGATCGACGCCCGCGAGCATCGGCACCAGCGCGATCAACGGGATCGCGGCGATGTCCTGGAACAGCAGAATCGCGAACGCAAGCCGCCCGTGGGGACTGGTCAACTCCTTTCGCTCTGCGAGGCTTTGCAGGCCGAACGCCGTGGACGACAACGCCAAGCCGAGGCCAAGCACAATTGCACTGTTCAACGGTTGGCCAAACACCGACAACGCCAATACGCCGATCACCGAAGCCGTCAGCAGCACTTGCGCCAGGCCCACGCCGAACACCGATTTGCGCATCACCCACAAACGTCGCGGCGACAACTCAAGACCAATGATGAACAGCAGCAACACCACACCCAGTTCGGAGATATGCGCAACGCTCTGCGGATTGCCGATCAGACCCAGCACGGAAGGGCCGATGATCACCCCGGCAAACAGATAACCGAGCACCGCGCCCAGTTGCAGACGTTTGGCCAAAGGCACGGTGAGCACCGCCGCGAACAGAAAGACGACAGCGGCTTGCAACAGATTGCCTTCATGGGGCATGGGGTAACTCCTGACAACGGTACGGCGGGGGGTGACAAGGATAATGGGTACACAGACTTTTCATCCACCAAAGATCCCTGTGGGAGCGAGCCTGCTCGCGAAAGCATTCTGTCAGTGACAACCCTGTTGATTGAGACTCCGCTTTCGCGAGCAGGCTGGCTCCCACAGGGATTTTCATTGTTTCTGTAATAATTGGCATCAATTAGTTACATTCATAATCTCTACGAATCAATCTCCCCGAGTCCCGCCATGGCCATCAACTTCGACCTCAACGACCTGCAAGCCTTTCGCGCCGTGGTCGAGCAGGGCAGTTTCCGCAAAGCCGCCGACACCGTGCGCCTGTCGCAACCGGCGCTGAGCCGGCGCATCGAAAAGCTCGAAGACGCTCTCGGCGTAAAACTCTTCGAACGCACCACGCGCAAGGTCAGCCTGACCCAGGCCGGACGCGGTTTCATGCCGAGTGTCGAGCGTTTGCTGGATGATCTCGATGTCGCGTTGCTGGGTATCAGCGAAGTGGCTTCGACGCGGCTGGGCCACGTCACCGTCGCCTGCGTGCCGTCGGCGGCGTACTACTTCATGCCGCGGGTGGTCGCCCGCTATCACCAGCAATTCCCGCGGATCAAGGTCAAAGTCCTCGATTCCAGCGCTCACGATGTCTTGAGTGCGGTGGTCAATGGCGAGGCGGATTTCGGTTTGAGTTTCTTGGGCACGCAGGATGCCAAAGTCGACTTCGAAGCGCTTGTGCAGGAGTGCTACGTGGTCGCTTGTCGTCGCGATCACCCGTTGGCCGGGCGCAGCAGCGTGACGTGGGACGAGTTCTATCAGCAGGATTACATCTCGCTGGACAAGACGTCCGGCAACCGCTTTTTGCTCGATCAAGCCCTGAGCACCGTGGTGCCGCAGCGGCAGAGCATCTGTGAAACCAAGCATGTGACGACCATGATCGGTCTGGTCGAGGCGGGATTGGGGGTTGCAGCTGTGCCGCAGATGGCGCTGCCGGGGCCGGATCATCCGATCCTGACGCGGGTACCGTTGACCGATCCGCAAGTGATGCGCAGTGTCGGCATCATCAAGCGCCGGGGTCGTACGCTGACCCCGGCGGCACTGGAACTAGAGCGGCTGGTGGTGGAAATGAAAGTCCAGCCGCCCACGATCAGCGCTTGACCGAATCCAGCCCGGTGGCCTGCACGTCAGCTTGTGCGGCTGGCGCGGCGAGGTAGGCGAGCAAGGCTTTCGCTTCTTCCGGGTGCTGCGCGCCGACTGGAATCCCGGCAGCAAAACGCGTTACCGATTGCACCGATTCCGGAATCTTCGCCACAAAACTCACGCCCGGCACCGGCAACAATTCGCTGACCTGCTGGAAGCCCAGTTGATAGTCGCCGGTGGCAACGACCGAGCCGACCGGGACTTTCGGGATCATCTTCGCCTTCGGTTTCAGCTGATCTTCGATCCCCAGCTTCTTGAACAACTGCTGCTCGATGTACACGCCGCTGGCGCTGTCGGAGTAGGCCACCGACTGCGCGTCGAGCAAGGTTTTCTTCAGCTTGTCGACGCTGCTGATGTCCGGTTTGGCCACGCCTTCGCGCACCACCAGGCCGATCCGCGAATCCGCCAGTTCCACACGAGACGCCGGGTCGACCTTGCCTTGTTTGATCAAGTCATCGAGGGCGTAACCGACCATGATCACCACGTCGGCATGCTCACCGCGTGCGAGACGATTGGGGATGGCCTCCGGCGCCTTGCCCATCGACGGGCCGAGTTGGGTGTCGAGGGTGTTGCCGGTGGCCGCGGCGAATTTCGGCCCGAGGACTTTATAGGCGGCGGTGAAGCCCCCCGACGTCATCACGTTCAGCTGTTCAGCGTGTGCCAGGGTGCTGAAAGCGCAGAGGGCAATGGCGGCGAAGTTGAAGAGTTTTTTCATGGTCATGGTTCCTTATGCTGCGACCGGTTGCAGACGGCCGCCCGCGCGGCGATAGAGGTACAGCGTGGCGCACAACGCGCACAGCGCGCCGATGCTCATCCAGTAACCCGGCGCGGCTTTGTCGCCGGTGTACTGAATCAGGAATGTCGACATCGCTGGGGTAAAGCCGCCGAAAATTGCCGTGGCCAGGCTGTAGGCGAGGGAGAAACCGGCGACGCGCACTTCCACCGGCATGATTTCGGTCAGCGCCGGAATCATCGCGCCGTTGTACATGCCGTAGATGAACGATAACCACAGCAGCGACAGCAACATGTGGCTGAAGCTCGGCGCCTGCACCAGGTACGACAGCGCCGGATAAGTCGTGGCCAGTGCCAGCAGCGACATCGCGATCAGCACCGGACGACGACCGATGCGATCCGACAACATGCCGCCAATCGGCAGCCAGAAGAAGTTCGACACACCGACCAGCAAGGTCACCAGCAGTGCATCGGACGTGCTCAGGTGCAGCACGGTTTTACCGAAGGTCGGCGCGTACACGGTGATCAGATAAAACGCGGTGGTGGTCAGGGCCACCATCAGCATGCCGCCGAGCACCACGACCCAGTTCTGGCCGAGGGTGCGGAACACTTCGCGCATGCTTGGGCGGTGTTTGCGTGCGGCAAACTCTTCGGTCTCCGCGAGATTGCGGCGCAGGAAAAAGATGAACGGGACAATCATGCAGCCGACGAAAAACGGAATCCGCCAGCCCCAATCGGCAATCACGTCCGGCGCCATCCACGCGTTCAACGCATAACCCAGGGCGGCGGCAACGATGATCGCCACTTGCTGACTGGCCGACTGCCAAGCGGTAAAGAAACCTTTGCGGCCCGGGGTGGCGATCTCCGACAAATACACCGAAACCCCGCCCAATTCCGCACCGGCGGAGAAGCCTTGCAGCAGCCGCCCGATCAGCACCAACGCAGGGGCAAACAAGCCAATGCTTTCGTATCCGGGCACCAGCACAATCAATATCGTGCCGCTGGCCATGATCGACAGGGTGACGATCAAACCTTTGCGGCGGCCGACATCATCGATGTACGCGCCGAGTACGATGGCCCCCAGTGGACGCATCAAAAAGCCTGCGCCGAACACTGCAAAGGTCATCATCAGGGAAGCGAACTCACTGCTCGCCGGAAAGAACACCGCCGCGATCTGCGTGGCGTAGAAGCCGAACAGAAAGAAATCGAACTGTTCGAGGAAGTTACCCGAGGTCACCCGGAAAATGGCACCGGCCCGCGAGCCGCCGTGAGGGATTGAGGCTGTCATAGCAAAGGACTCCACCGCTTTTATGACGTGCGCCACGGAGAGGCAGCGCACGGTTCTTATTGAGGCGGATGGTGGCCCAGGTGTAACTGGATGTTAATTGCATTATTGGCATGCATTGATGTGCAAAGTGGATCAGTCGCAAAATGCGGCGTTAAAAAAGACTCTGCAGATGCCCTTCGAACCGGGGAACACAGCAGAACCCTGTGGCACTTCCCACTGGCCCTGCAGACACCTGAACACCCTATGGGAGCTGGCTTGCCAGCGATAGCGGATTGCCCGCTAACGAAGATTTTGCGGGTGTAAACCCCTCCGGCATTACAAATTCGCCGGCAAAGCAAAACTCCCATCCCACAGCGGATCAATTCGCCGAATGCGCACGCTCAAATCAGGATGAGTGGCAAACATTCGAGTCAGCGTGTCCGAAACGCCCGTATTGAAATACAAGTGGCTGTATTCACCGGCCCGAGCAGCACTGATGGTCGAACCTTGCGCAGAAATTTTTTTCAGCGCGCTGACTAGCGCTTGGGGATTGCGCGTGAATTGCACCGCACTGGCATCAGCCAGAAACTCACGCTGACGACTCACTCCGGCCTTGACCAAATTGCCGAAAAGATTGCCGATGAAGCCGGCCAGGCACAGCAAAAAACCGGCGAACAATCCCAGCAGTATCAAGCTGAAATCGCGTTTACCACCCTTGAACAGACTGGCTATCAACAGTCCGCCCGAAATTCCGAGCACCAGAAGCCCATGCACTACTGCAACGAGTTGTGTATTGAGGCGCATGTCACCATTGAAAATGTGGCTGAACTCATGGGCAATCACACCCTGCAACTCTTCGCGAGTCAGCTGGGTGACCGCCCCCTGTGTGACACCGATCACCGCATCCTCAGGTTTGAAACCGGCGGCGAAGGCATTGATCGTTTGATCGGGCAACAGATACACCGTCGGCATGACGCTGCCAGAGGCAATGGCCATTTCCTCGACCACATTCATTAGACGTTTTTCATCCTGAGTTTTTGCAACGCCGTTCAGGCAACGCCCGCCAAGCTTCTCGGCGACCACTTTGCCGCCCGCGCGCAGCTCGTGGTATTTCAGCAGGCCGCCGATCACGATGACGCCGCCGACTACTGACGCGATAACGCCCAGCGCCATGAAGGCATCCAGCAAGGTGCCGGTGCCGCTCAGGTAATCCTCAAAACCACTGAAGACAAACGGCAGGCTGGTCAGCCCGATCAACATGACGATGGAGATAATCATCATGTTGATCAGACGTGTGGTCTGGCTTTTGGCTTGGCGTTGTTGTTCGAAGAAATTCATCGGGCCTTCCATGGGCAGCAGGGTTTAGAAAGAAACCTTGGGAGCGGTCTTAATCGCCAGGGTGTCGGCAAATTTGAGCGGCGCAGCATCGGCGCGGTGGCCGAAGCTGGGGGCCAACAGCACCGCCGGAAAACTCTGCTTGTGGGTGTTGTAGGCCATGACGGCATCGTTGTAAGCCTGGCGGGCAAAACTCACTTTGTTTTCGGTACTGCTCAGCTCTTCACTCAGTTGCAGCATGTTCTGCGAGGCTTTGAGATCGGGATAAGCCTCCAGCGTGATATTCATGCGTTCCACGGCGCTGTCGAGTGCGCTGTCAGCATGGCCCAACTGTTCGATGTTTTGCGCGTTAACGGGTCGCGCTTGGGCGGCTTCCAGCACGGCCACCGCCGCATTACGCGCAGCGATTACCGCTTCGAGGGTTTCGCGTTCGTGAGCCATCGCGCCTTTGGCGATGGCCACCAGATTGGGGATCAGATCGTAGCGACGCTTGAGCTGAACTTCGACTTGCGCAAACGCGTTCCTGATTTCGTTGCGGCGCGCCACCAGCGCGTTGAACACGCGCATGGCATAGAGCGCACAGAACGCGAGTAAAACCAGATTGACGACGAGATAGGTGTTCAAGGTGATGTCCTTTTCACTCGGCGAGATTTTGCGCGGCATGGTAGCGCAAAAACATCACGCCGACAGTGGCTCTATGAGATTGCCCATCTTGCGAACATTCCGAAACACTGTGGGAGCTGGCTTGCCAGCGATGGCGGTCCGACTGGCGACTACAATCGCCAAGCAGCCCCTACAAAAAAGGAATGATTTCCGCGCCGCGCAGTCCGATTTCAGGTATCGCACCTCTATGGAGTTTCACCGATGAACAGCAAAACCCTAATCGCCAGTCTGGCCCTCGTTGCTGGCATTGCCGGCATCACCCCAATCGTTCAAGCGGCGCAAAACTCAAGCGATCCTTCCGTACAATCGCCGGTCAGCGACCGCGAGTTGAAGGTCAACGACCGCGCGCCGGACATTTATCAACGCAGCGAAAAAGCCATCGACTGGAAAGCCAAAGGCCTGAAAAAACCGGTTGAACAGGCGCAATGGGTGCAGATCAATGACCAGTACGTCATGGTGATGATCACCAACGGCACGATTGTCGAGATGAAACCGGTTCCGCGTTAAACCCCGCTTTAAAAGCCCTGAGCATGCACGCGCACAGGGCTTTCCCCTCCCAACCGATCCTGATTCTTCCACTGCGCTTGGCCTCACTCGATTCTGCTAAGGCATTGTCCTGCGCGTGCGGGTTGCCAATAATCGCTGTTTCTGGGAAAACGGCGGCCTGCTGAACAACAGAGTGATGGTTATGAATAATGAATTGCAGGTAATCGATCTCAAGGTCGGCGAAGGCAAAGCCGCGGTCAAAGGCGCGCTGATCACCACCCAATACACCGGATGGCTGGAAGACGGCAGCGAGTTCGATTCTTCCTACAGCCGTGGCAAACCTTTTCAGTGCGTGATTGGCACCGGCCGGGTCATCAAAGGCTGGGATCAGGGACTGATGGGCATGCAGGTGGGCGGCAAGCGTAAATTGCTGGTGCCGGCGCACTTGGGCTATGGCGAGCGGACGATGGGCAAGATTCCTCCGCATTCGAATCTGGTCTTCGAGATTGAGTTGCTGGAGGTTTTGACGCGGGAGGATTGAGTGCAGGCGCTGTCGAGTCCTCCAGCGAGCCTTTGGTGGCGCTGGAGGATGTCGAAGGTTAACCCAGAGCCGGTAAACCTTTTATCCTTTCGGAGTTTCGTCAGCGCACGGGTTGAAGTAATCCTTGGCGGGCTGAGTGGTCCTCAGGCCCACTGCAACGGTGGCCCGGACGGAAAGTAGATGTCTACTTCCAACTCTGCTGCTGCCGAAAGGTTGACCAAGGCATCGAGCGAGAACTTGTCGATTTTCCCGTTGAGTACATCATTGAGGCGCGGCTGAGTGATGCCCAGTCGCTTGGCTGCCTCTTTCTGTGGTAGCTCCCAAGCGCGAATGGTTTCGCAAAGCGTACGCATTAGTTTGGCCCGCAGACGCATATTGGCTGCGTCCTGCGGCGTATCTTCCAGTGCGTCCCAGACGCTTATGAAACGCTGGGATGGGTCTTGATGATCCTTCATGGCTTAACCTATTTCCTGGTATCTGGCGCGAGCCAGTTCGATATCTCGCGTTTCAGTTTTACGTGCGGTCTTGTGCATGGCGTGCAGCACATAAATGGCTTCAGGCCGATTGACCACATAGAACACCCGAAACGCTCCTGAATCCTCAGTGATCCTGATTTCGTTGACGCCACGGCCTACAGTTTTCATTGGGCGCCAATCAAAAGGTGCTTCACCCTGTTGCAATAGATCCAACTGAAAACCCGCCGCCCTTCGGGCATCAAGCGGGAATGCTCGCAGATCCTTGAGCGAACTTCCGACAAACATCACATCCTTGTGTCTTGACATCGATTTCTCCTGTTTGAAAGGAAAAAGCGTAATAGCTCAGACCAAATCGTGATGCTTTGGAGTGTTTCAAAGGATGGCAAGAGTGTTCTTGCTCAAGGTTATATCAGAACAGATATAAAACAAGATGGATGTGGATCTATCAGACATTTGGTAACAGAAAGTAGAGGTGCGGGAGCAAGCTCTCTCACCTATCAACTCACTTCAATTTCTGGTCGGCGGCTCCAAGTTGTCGAGTGCGCGGTTGACGGCGAGTTCGCCGAGCATGACCACTTGCTGAATGCCGAGCAGGGTATTGCGGTAGGGCGTTTCCAGCAGGCCGGCGAAGTCGCTGAGCATGATGCTGGCCGAGGCCATGGATTCGCAGGCGTGGGCCAGGAGAGACTCGGTGTCTATGTGAGGGGCGACGACGAACATGGAGCTGGGTGTTCGCTGCGGCGGGGCTTGGGGTTTGAGGTAGTGATCGAGGGCGCGTTCGGCGGCGCCGTTCAGTTTTGTCGGGGCGAGGGTGGAGTAGGGGGATGTTGGATCGGATTCGGGTATGGCATCGGTTTCCGGGGGATTCGGCGTAACTTTGAACATTGAGTAGGTTTCCAAAGTGATGCTGACACCCTCTCGCGACTAAACCAAAAGGTGGCAGCTATGCACAGGTTAGTCGACCGGAAACCCACCCAAACCGGCGCACCCGAAGGTGCCCTGTGCACAGCTACCATTGAGCAAGGTATCGAAATACCTACTGTCTGGAACGTTGTGCAAGTTGAATAGATTACCGAGCGACTAAACCCGATCACTGAACATTCAGTGACGCGAACCAAGTTACCGGCGCTCCCCAAACCGCACAAGCCGGCGGATTCTGGCGTAGTTGTAGGCAAAGGCGCAAGGCGCTGTGGCCTGCTCGATGATGCCGAAATGATGCTGCGTTTTTCCGTGCGCTCTCGCCAGCAGGGCTGGCTCCCGCAGCAGATTTATGCACGACGCCGATTCAGTGTGGGAGCCCTGCTAGCGATAGCGGCAGGTCAGTCACCGCCAAAACTGAACATTGGAATGCGCCCATTCAGCGAAGGCCGGTAATGCCAGACCAGTCGTTCCAGATTCACACCGCGATCAAGGATTTCTCTGACAGTCGCCCCCGCAATTTCCATCGCCAAAACTTGCCCCGGACACTGATGCCGGCCACTGCCAAAACTGAAACTGCGCCGATTGGAGCGCTCCAGCAAAAACGCGTCAGGCTGTTCATTGAGCGCTGGATCGCGACTGGCCGAGGCCAGCAACACGAGAATTCCGTCGCCAGCCTCGACCCGAACGCCATCAATCTCACAGGCCTCAGCCACAAATCGCCGCGTGTTCTGCACCGGCGGATCGAAACGTTGCACCTCCGCCAGCAGAGCTTCCCTCGACGCACCGCGCAACTCAGGTTGCCGCCGCAGCGCGACTAACGCATTGCCAATCAAACCGGCGCTGGCCTCATAAGTCTGCGAACACAGCCCGATCAGATTGGCGATCAACGTATCTTCATCGCCTTCAAATCGCTGCTTGATCGCCGCCAATAAAGCGCTATCGGCCTCTGCCAGCAACTCGATGAAATATCCGCGTAATTGCTCAGCGGCGGCATGCGCAGCCGAGAGTTGCAGGTCATTGCTCAACGGCGACAGGCACGCGACGAAGTCGGCGGTCAGCTTACTGACGACCCGACCCTGCGCCGGGGTGAAGCCAAGCAGCGCCGCAACCACGCACACCGGGCCGCGAAACATGGCTTTATATAAGCCGTCGGCGTCCACGGTAATCAGTCGCGCGGCTACCAATGCTCGGACTTGCGCCTCATCAATCAGCTCAAGCGAAGGCTCGATCGCCGAACGCGGACAGCGCTGACGCTCGCCATCGTTCATCCGCATCAACTGCCCGAACACCTTGCCAGCCATGCCCGAAGCAATCGCTTTGGGCACCGGCTCCTGCAGCGGACGCACCCGGCAATCGGCATGCGCCAGCACTGCACACACCGCGCGGGCGCTGCTGGCGACCCACAGTTTCAATCCGGGATGAAAAGTGAATCCGCCCGCAGCGCGCAGTTCGGCGTAATAAGGATAAGGATCGGCATGAGTCGCAGCGATGATCGGGTCCATGGTTCGCAGCCTTGTCGTCGTGAAAGTAGGGCGAGTATCTTCAGTGCACAGCGGCGATGATTCGTCCGGGAGCGAAATATGCACGCAGAACATCAAGACATCGGTGTCTCGCAAGTGGCCGCCGCCATAGCGGAACCCGCGCGGACGAAAATCCTCTGCTCGCTGATGGACGGCCACGCACGCACCAGCACGGAGTTGGCGGCCATTGCTGAAGTCAGCGCCTCCACCGCCAGCGCGCACTTGGCCAAGCTCAAGGATCTGGCCCTGGTGCGTCTGCACGTTCAGGGTCGCCATCGTTATTACAGCCTCGCCGACAAGCGCGTGGCGCAAGCGCTGGAAGCGTTGATGGTGATCGGCCAGAGCGCCGCGCCGACGTTCAAGCCACACACGCCGGATCGCCTGCAATTCGCGCGCACCTGCTACGACCACATGGCTGGGACGCTGGCGGTGATGCTGCATGACCGTTTGCTTGAGGCGGGGTGGTTGGTGGAAACCGACGAGCAGGCGTATCGCTTGAGCGACACTGGCGTGGCGTTGTTCGAAGGCTTGGGCATTGAAGTGCAGGATCTGAGCGCGTTGCGGCGCAAGTTTGCCTGCCCGTGCCTGGACTGGAGCATGCGTCGCCCGCATCTCGGTGGGTCGCTGGGGGCGGCGTTGTTGCAAGCGGCGTTAAAGCGCAAGTGGGTGACGCAAGACCTGGACAGTCGGGCGTTGACGTTGACAGCGCTGGGGCGCAGGGAAATCGCCGCGCGGTTTGGCATTGAGTTGGCGATTGAAAACGGCCAGAGCAAAACATCGCAGCGTTCAGCAGCGTCTACAGGGGTTCGAGATCTCATGTAGGCGCTGCGGAACGCTGCGATCTTTTGATCTTGAGCGCCTGACCGACGAGGTGCACTTCTACCACCTTGTAACCCCGGGCCCGACGCTATACTGTATATCCACACAGTAAAGGGCCCGCGCCATGCAAATCATCGACAAGCTGAGCATTCTCGCCGACGCCGCCAAGTACGACGCGTCCTGCGCGAGCAGCGGTGCGCCCAAGCGCAGCTCCGAGGGCAAGAGCGGCCTCGGTTCGACTGATGGCATGGGCATTTGCCACAGCTATACGCCGGATGGGCGTTGCGTGTCGTTGTTGAAAATTTTGCTGACCAATTTTTGCCTCTACGATTGCCAATACTGCGTCAATCGCCGCTCCAGCGATGTGCCGCGTGCCCGTTTCACCCCCGAAGAAGTGGTGACGCTGACCCTGGATTTCTATCGGCGCAACTGCGTCAGCGGGCTGTTCCTCAGTTCGGGCATCATTCGCTCGGCGGACTACACCATGGAACAACTGGTGCGGGTGGCGAAGCTGTTGCGCGAAGAGCATGAGTTTCGCGGCTACATCCATCTCAAGACCATTCCGGATGCCGACCCGGCGTTGATCGAGGAAGCCGGGCGCTACGCCGACCGCTTGAGCGTCAACATCGAACTGCCCACCGATGCCAGCCTGCAAACCCTGGCACCGGAGAAAGACATTGGCTCGATCAAGCAGGCGATGAATACCATCTACACCGGTGTGCAAACGGTGCTCAACGAACCCCGTTCGGCGAAGTTCGCGCCTGCCGGGCAGAGTACACAAATGATCGTCGGCGCCGATGACACCGACGACAGCACGATCTTGCACAGTGCCCAGTCGCTGTATGGCAACTTCCGTTTGCGCCGCGTTTACTATTCGGCGTTCAGCCCGATCCCCGACAGCCCGAAAAGTGTGCCGCTGGCCGCGCCGCCACTGATGCGCGAACACCGTTTGTATCAGGCGGATTTCCTCTTGCGCAGCTACGGCTACCGCGCCGATGAGCTGCTCAAGGGTCCGGGCAATCTGGCGTTGGACATCGACCCGAAACTGGCGTGGGCGTTGCAGAATCGTGAGGTGTTTCCACTGGATCTGAACCGCGCCGAAGCGTCGCTGATCGCACGCATTCCCGGCATCGGTCTACGTACCACCGAACGTCTGGTCGAACTGCGCCGGCAACGGAAGATTCGCTACGAAGATGTCGCGCGCATGCGCTGCGTATTGGCCAAGGCCAAACCGTTCATCATCACCAGCGACTACCACCCGCAGCAAGCTGAAGTGACCAGCCACTTGCTCTACCAGCAATTGCGCGACCGGCCAATGCCGCAGCAGATGGGGTTGTGGGGATGAGCAATCTCGACTGTGACGACCTGTTCGCCACCTGGCGCCAGCAAGCGCGCTGGCTGCTCAGCCATGAGGTCGATCCGAGCCTGGTGAGTTGGGCGTCGGAAGGCGTGGGCGATCTATTTGCCAACGATGATCCGGTGCCGGAAGGGCAAGGCCCGTTTATGGCGAAGATCCCTCGCGTGCTGCTCGATACCTTGGAGCAAGCAGCGCAATACCGCGGCGATCAACGCTGGAGTCTGCTTTACGAGGTGTTGTGGCGCGTCAGCCACGGTGATCGCACGGCAATGATGGCCGGTGACAAGCTCGGTAGCGAGTTGCAGCGGCGGATCAAACAAGTGCGCCGCGAAGCGCATCACTTGCATGCATTTGTGCGGTTTATCGAGCGTCCGTTAACCAGCGCCGGCCCGCAATATGTGGCGTGGCATGAGCCTGCCCATGACATTCTGCACAGCGCCAGCGAGCATTTCGTCGGGCGCATGGGGCAGCATCGCTGGCTGATCGCCACGCCGCGTGACGGGGTTTATTACGATGGCGAACAGTTGATCTACGAGCGCCAGTGCCCGGAGCAATGGCAGCAATTAGCGCAAAACGTCGACGATCCCCATGGCGATTTGTGGTTGACCTACTACAGCCACATCTTCAACCCGGCGCGGTTGAACGAGAAGGTCATGCAGGGTCATTTGCCCGTGCGGTTCTGGAAGAATCTGCCGGAGGGGGAATTGATTCCGGGGTTGATTACCCAGGCGCGGACGGGCAAACAGCAGGATGGTCAGGCGAGCGGGATTGCCAGCCGGGGCGGGAAACGCATTGCGTTGAAATAGAAAATCAAAGATCAAAAAAAGCCCCCCATCGATCACTCGATGGGGGGCTTTTGTGCATCAGCAGCCGTCAAATCAAACCTTGACGATCCAGCCCGCTGGCGCTTCGATGTCGCCGGTCTGCACGCCCGTCAGCTCTTTGTAGAGCTTCTGGGTGACCGGGCCAACTTCGGTCTCGCTGTGGAACACATGCAGATGATCGTTGTAGCTGATGCCACCGATCGGGGTGATCACGGCAGCGGTGCCGCAAGCGCCGGCTTCTTTGAAGTCCGACAGTTTGTCGATCAGCACGTCGCCTTCAATCACTTCCAGCCCCAGACGGGACTTGGCCAGTTCGATCAGCGACAGGCGGGTGATGCCTGGCAGAACGGACGGCGAGTTCGGGGTGATGAACTTATTGTCGTGGGTAATCCCGAAGAAGTTGGCCGAACCGACTTCTTCGATTTTGGTGTGGGTCATCGGGTCGAGGTAGATCGCGTCGGCGAAGTTGGCTTTCTTGGCTTTCGACCCCGGCATCAGGCTGGCCGCGTAGTTGCCGCCGACCTTGGCTGCGCCGGTGCCTTGTGGGGCCGCGCGGTCGTAGCTGGAGATCTGGAAGTTATGCGGGGTCAGGCCGCCCTTGAAGTAGGCGCCGACCGGGATGCAGAAGATCGAGAAGATGAACTCGGGTGCAGTGCGCACGCCGATGTTGTCACCCACGCCGATCACGAACGGACGCAGGTACAGCGCGCCGCCAGTGCCGTACGGCGGGATGAAGCGCTCGTTGGCGCGAACCACTTCTTTGCACGCTTCGATGAACTGCTCGGTGTCGACTGTCGGCATCAGCAGACGCGCGCAACTGCGTTGCATACGCAGGGCGTTCTGGTCCGGGCGGAACAGGTTGATCGAGCCGTCCTTGCAACGATAGGCCTTCATGCCTTCGAAGCACTGCTGACCATAGTGAAGGGCAGTCGAGCCTTCGCTGATGTGCAGCACGTTGTCTTCGGTCAGGGTGCCTTTGTCCCACTGGCCATCGCGAAAGTACGACAGATAGCGCTTGTCGGTCTTGATGTAGTCAAAACCCAGCTTGTCCCAATTGATGCTTTCGTTACCCATGACACCCTCTATCACTGAACAACCGTCGAAACGGTTCAAGGCTTCTGACGTTTTTTGGATGGGCACAACAATACTTCATTCTTGAGCGGTTTCGCAGCCGGAATTCGCTCCACTGATCGTTCCCATGCTTGATGGTTCCTACGCTCTGCGTGGGAATGCCTCATCGGACGCTCCGCGTTCGGCTTTTGGGACGCAGAGCGTCCCCTGCTGCATTCCCACGCAGAGCGTGGGAACGATCAACCGCCCATCACATATGCAACGCATGCCCGAGAGCACGCAACGCCGCTTCCTGCACCGCTTCGCCCAAGGTCGGATGCGCATGAATGGTGCCGCCGATGTCTTCCAGCCGCGCGCCCATTTCCAGGCTTTGCGCGAACGCGGTCGACAACTCCGACACGCCAACGCCCACCGCCTGCCAACCGACGATCACATGGTTGTCCCGACGAGCGACCACGCGCACGAAGCCGCTTTTCGATTCCAGGGTCATCGCTCGCCCATTGGCAGCGAACGGGAAACTGGAAACGATGCAGTCCAGCCCCGCAGCCTTGGCCTCGTCCGGCGTCTTGCCGACCACCACGAGCTCCGGGTCGGTAAAGCACACCGCAGCAATCGCGGTCGGGTTGAATTCGCGGGTTTTACCGCTGATCAGCTCGGCAACCATTTCGCCTTGAGCCATCGCGCGATGGGCCAGCATCGGTTCGCCGCTCAAGTCGCCGATGGCGTAGACGTTGCGCATGCTGGTCTGGCAACGACTGTCGATCTTGATCGCCGAGCCGTTCATGTCCAGATTCAGCGCTTCGAGGTTCCAGCCCTGGGTATTCGGTTTGCGACCGACGGCGACCAACACCTGATCGGTTTCCAGGTTCAGGGTTTCGCCCTCAGGATCGCGCACCTGCAACGTGCCGTCGAAACCCAGCACGCTGTGCTTGAGGTACAGCTTCACACCCAGTTGTTTCAGCGCGTCGTGCACCGGTTGCGTCAGTTCAGCGTCGTAGGCCGGCAGGATACGATCCTGCGCCTCGACCACACTGACGTCAGCGCCGAGCTTGCGATACGCGATGCCCAGCTCCAGACCAATGTAACCACCGCCGACCACCACCAGACGTTTCGGCACTGATTTCGGCGCCAGCGCTTCGGTGGAAGAGATGATCGGCCCGCCAATCGGCAGGATCGGCAGATTGACGCTGGTCGAACCGGTGGCCAGCACCAGGTGCTCGCACTGAATGCGCGTGTCGCCGACATCGACAGTTTTGCCGTCGATGACTTTGGCCCAGCCGTTGATGACCTGAACCTTGTTTTTCTTCAGCAGGGCGGCCACGCCAGAGGTCAGGCGATCAACGATGCCGTCCTTCCATTCGACGCTTTTTGTGATGTCGAGGGTAGGGGCGGAAACGCTGATGCCCAGCGCCGAATGCTGGTTGTGATGCTGGGTCTGGTGGAATTGCTCAGCCACATGGATCAGCGCTTTCGACGGGATGCAGCCGATGTTCAGGCAGGTGCCGCCCAGCGACTGGCCTTCGACCAGAATCGTCGCAATGCCCAGTTGCCCGGCGCGGATCGCCGTCACATAACCGCCAGGGCCGCCGCCGATGATCAGCAGCGTGGTGTTCAGAGATTGCATGCGCGCCTTACTCCACAAACAAAGTGGCAGGTTGTTCGATCAGGCCACGGATGGCCTGGATGAAGAGTGCCGCGTCCATGCCGTCGACCACGCGGTGATCGAAGGAGCTGGAGAGGTTCATCATCTTGCGGATCACCACTTGGCCTTTGACGACCATTGGCCGTTCGACGATTTTGTTGACGCCGACGATCGCCACTTCCGGCAGGTTCAGCACGGGTGTGCTGACGATGCCGCCCAGCGCACCGAGGCTGGTCAGGGTGATGGTCGAGCCGGACAGCTCGTCGCGGCTGGCCTTGCCATTGCGTGCGGCGTTGGCCAGACGCGAGATTTCCGTAGCGCTGTCCCACAGGCTGCGCGCCTCGGCGTGACGCACCACCGGCACCATCAGGCCGACATCGCTCTGGGTGGCGACGCCGACATGCACGGCGCCAAGGCGAGTGATGACCTGGGCTTCGTCGTCGTAACGGGCGTTGATTTGCGGGAAGTCGCGCAGGGCGACGACCAAGGCGCGGACGAGGAACGGCAGCAAGGTCAACTTGCCACGGCTGGCCCCGTGTTTTTCATTCAGATGCGCGCGCAGTTCTTCAATCGCGGTGACATCGATTTCTTCGACATAACTGAAGTGGGCGGCGCGCTGGGTAGCATCCTGCATGCGCTGGGCGATCTTGCGGCGCATGCCGATCACTTGAATCTGTTCTTCGTCATTACGCTGGGCGTAAGCAGCGCCCACCGGCGCCGAGGCGTTGGACTGACCTTGCGCCAGATAGGCCTCGAGGTCTTCGTGCAACACACGACCGGCCGGACCGGATCCGCGCACCAGACGCAATTGAATGCCCAGATCCAGCGCGTGTTTGCGCACGGCCGGAGAGGCGAGCGGGCGTTCGTCTGCTTCGCGAGCCACCATCGGGCCTTGGCAAACGGCAGCCGGACGCGGGGCGGCTGGAGCAGGTTTGCTCTCGACAACCGCTTCAGCTTTCGGCGCGGCCGGCGCCTCTTTAACCGGCGCGGGGGCGGCGGACTCTTTCAGGTTACCGGCACCCTCAACCTCAATGCTGATCAGCACACTGCCAACCGCCATCACTTCACCCGGCTGACCGCCAAGTGCAATCACCTTGCCATGCACCGGCGATGGAATATCGACCATCGCCTTGTCGGTCATCACGTCCGCCAGCACCTGATCTTCAACGACCAGATCGCCAACCTTGACGTGCCACTGCGACAGTTCTACTTCTGCGATGCCTTCGCCGATGTCCGGCATCTTGATAACGTGCGTGCCCATTCAGACCTCCATAACCCGTTTCAACGCCGCGCCCACTCGGGACGGCCCTGGGAAATACGCCCACTCCTGCGCGTGCGGGTAGGGGGTGTCCCAACCGGTGACGCGTTCGATCGGCGCTTCCAGGTGATGGAAGCAATGCTCTTGCACCAGCGACACCAGCTCGGCGCCGAAACCGCAGGTGCGCGTGGCTTCGTGAACCACCACGCAGCGGCCGGTTTTCTTCACCGACTTGACGATGGTTTCCAGGTCCAGCGGCCACAGGCTGCGCAGGTCGATGACTTCGGCATCCACGCCGCTTTCTTCGGCAGCGACTTGCGAGACGTACACGGTGGTGCCGTAGGTCAGCACGGTCACGTCCTTGCCCGGACGGGTGATGGCGGCAACGTCCAGCGGCACGGTGTAGTAACCGTCCGGAACCTGCGCTTGCGGGTGTTTCGACCACGGCGTTACCGGACGGTCGTGATGGCCGTCGAATGGGCCGTTGTACAGGCGTTTCGGCTCAAGGAAGATCACCGGGTCATCGTTTTCGATGGAGGCGATCAGCAGGCCTTTGGCGTCATACGGGTTGGATGGCATGACAGTGCGCAGACCGCAGACCTGAGTGAACATCGCCTCGATGCTCTGGCTGTGGGTCTGGCCGCCGTAGATGCCGCCGCCGCAAGGCATGCGCAGGGTCATCGGCGCAGTGAACTCGCCGGCCGAGCGATAGCGCAGGCGCGCCGCTTCGGAAATGATCTGGTCAGACGCCGGGTAAACGTAGTCAGCAAACTGGATCTCGGCGACAGGACGCAAACCGTAGGCGCCCATGCCCACGGCAACGCCGACGATGCCGCTTTCCGAGATCGGCGCATCGAATACGCGCGAAGCGCCGTACTTGGTCTGCAGGCCTTCGGTGCAACGGAACACGCCGCCGAAATAGCCGACGTCCTGACCGAACACCACCACGTTATCGTCACGCTCAAGCATCACATCCATGGCCGAGCGCAGGGCCTGGATCATGGTCATGGTGGTCGTGGTCATGGCGGTTTCCAACTGAATATTGTTGTTGTGATCGTTCATGTCAGATCCCCAACTGCTGACGCTGGCGCTTCAAGTGCTCCGGCATCTCTTTGTAGACGTCTTCGAACATGGTCGCGGCGCTTGGAATCTGGCCGCCGGCGAGGGTGCCGTACTGTTCGGCCTGTTTCTGCGCGGCAATCACTTCGGCTTCGAGTTCAGCGCTGACGGCGGCGTGCTCTTCGTCCGACCAGTGGCCGACCTTGATCAGGTGCTGTTTCAGGCGCGCAATCGGGTCGCCAAGCGGGAAGTGGCTCCAGTCATCGGCAGGGCGGTACTTCGACGGATCGTCGGAAGTTGAGTGCGGGCCGGCGCGATAGGTGACCCATTCGATCATGGTCGGGCCGAGGTTGCGGCGGGCGCGTTCGGCTGCCCAGGCAGAGGCGGCGTAGACCGCGTAGAAATCGTTGCCGTCAACGCGCAGCGAAGCGATGCCGCAACCGACGCCGCGTCCGGCGAAGGTGGTGGCTTCACCACCGGCAATTGCCTGGAAGGTCGAGATTGCCCACTGGTTGTTGACCACGTTGAGGATCACCGGCGCGCGGTAAACGTGAGCGAAGGTGAGGGCAGTGTGGAAGTCCGATTCGGCGGTAGCACCATCACCGATCCACGCCGAGGCGATTTTCGTGTCGCCCTTGATCGCCGAGGCCATGCCCCAGCCGACCGCTTGAATGAACTGAGTGGCGAGGTTGCCGGAAATGGTGAAGAAACCAGCCTCCTTGACCGAGTACATGATCGGCAACTGACGGCCCTTGAGCGGATCGCGCTCGTTCGACAGCAGTTGGCAGATCAGGTCGACCAGTGGCACTTCGCGGGCCATCAGAATGCTTTGCTGGCGGTAGGTCGGAAAGCACATGTCGTCGATGTTGAGGGCCAAGGCCTGAGCACTGCCAATGGCTTCTTCGCCGAGGCTTTGCATGTAGAACGACATCTTTTTCTGACGCTGGGCGACCACCATGCGGTTGTCGTAGATGCGCGTCTTGAGCATGGCGCGCATGCCTTTGCGCAGGATCTCGACGGGGACGTTTTCAGCCCATGGGCCGAGGGCGTTGCCCTGATCGTCGAGCACGCGGATCAAGCCTCGGGCGAGGTCGGCGGTGTCAGCCGGTTCTACATCGACGGGAGGTTTGCGCACCGTACCGGCATCGGTCAGATGCAGGTAGGAAAAATCGGTTTTGCAGCCTGGACGGCCCGAGGGTTCAGGGACGTGCAGACGCAGCGGTTCATACGCTTGGGTCATGGCTTCTACGCTCGATCTTGTGAATTTCTTGTAGTGAGCTGGCAGTCATTCTTCGGTAGAAGAAATCTTGTCCTACAACAATCATAGGCCCGGCCAAGAAGAATATTTATCTCTGTTTCGTTGCGCTGGCGATCATTTGCAGATAGAAATTCTGCATAAACATAAAAAACAGGTGGTTTTGTCTCATGCGCAAACTGGACCGTACCGACATCGGCATTCTCAACAGCCTTCAGGAGAACGCGCGCATCACCAACGCTGACCTCGCGCGTTCGGTAAACCTGTCGCCAACGCCGTGCTTCAATCGGGTGAAAGCGATGGAGGAATTGGGCCTGATTCGCGAGCAGGTGACACTGCTGGATGCCGATCTGCTGGGGCTGCACGTGAACGTGTTCATTCACGTCAGCCTGGAGAAACAGGTCGAGGAGGCGCTGCAGCATTTCGAAGAGGCTATTTCCGATCGCCCTGAGGTGATGGAGTGCTATTTGATGGCGGGCGATCCGGATTATCTGATCCGCGTGTTGGTGCCGACGATTCAGTCGCTGGAACGCTTCATGATGGATTTCCTCACCAAGGTTCCCGGTGTGGCGAATATCCGGTCGAGCTTTGCGCTTAAGCAGGTGCGCTATAAAACCGCGCTGCCGCTGCCGGCGAATGGATTGACGTTGGGCACCTGACCTGCTGATCGTTCCTACGCAGAGCGTGGGGAACGATCAATGTAGGAGCTGCCGCGGGCTGCGATCTTTTGACGTTAGAGCTTATTGATCGGGATCTTCAGGTAAACCACGCCATTGTCCTCAGCCGCCGGCAGATTCCCCGCCCGCACATTCACCTGAATCGCCGGCAGCAGCAATGTCGGCATGCCCAGCCCGGCATCACGCTTCGTGCGCATCTCGACAAACGCTGCTTCATCAACCCCGTCATGCACATGGATATTGCTTTTGCGCTGCTCGCCCACGGTGCTCTGGCACTGCGGCTCGCGGCCCTCTGGCGGGTAGTCGTGGCAAACGTAAAGCTTCACGCCGGCCGGGAAGGCCAACAGTTTATGAATGGAATTGAACAACTGATGCGCGTTGCCACCGGGAAAGTCGCAGCGCGCCGTGCCGACGTCGGGCATGAACAATGTGTCGCCGACCAGGATCTGCTCGCCATCAATCAGATAAGCCATGTCCGCGGGTGTGTGCCCGGGGACGTGCAGGGCGGTGGCTTTCAGATTGCCGATCCTGAACGATTCGTTCGGCGCGAACAGGTGATCGAACTGCGAGCCATCGACGCAGAACTCCGGCTCCAGATTGAACAGCGTCTTGAACACGTTTTGCACTTTGCTGATCGATTCACCGATGGCGATCTTGCCCCCCAGTTCTCGGCGCAGATAAGGCGCGGCGGACAGGTGATCGGCGTGGGCGTGGGTTTCCAGCAGCCACTGCACTTGCAAGTTGTGGGCGCGAACGAAAGCGATGATCTTGTTGGCCTGCGCGGTGCAGGTGCGGCCGGCGGCGCCGTCGTAATCGAGCACCGGATCGACGATTGCACATTGCCCGCCGTCGTCTTCATAGACCACATAGCTGTAGGTCGAGGAGGCGGGGTCGAGGAACGATTCAATCTGCGCGGGCATGGACACCAACCTGAACGAGGAAAATGGGTTGCAACACTTTATCTAAAAACATAATGTTCGTAGCTTAAGTGACCTTGAAGGCATCGTGCAAATGCAATCCAGTCTGACCGAATGTGAAGTCGCCCAACTGCGCGCCTCGGCCTCCAAGGCCTGCGCTTTGCTCAAGGCCCTGGCCAATGAGGATCGCCTGCTGATCCTGTGTCAACTGACTCAGGGCGAACGCAACGTCGGCGAACTGGAAAAGATGACCGGCGTACGCCAGCCGACGCTGTCCCAGCAATTGGGCATTTTGCGTGACGAAGGGTTGGTCGCGACCCGTCGTGAAGGGAAATACATTTTCTACGGCCTCGCCAGTCACGAAGTGATTCAAGTGATGAAGACGCTGTCGGGGCTTTATTGCGGGGCGGTACTCAAGAGCTGGGAATTGCAATAAATGCCGGCCTATACACCACTCCAATGTGGGATTTGAGTTTCAGCTAGAAAAATCCTTGCGTGCAGTAAAAGGAACAAGCAATGAACGATCAACACTGGGGCCCATCCATCAGTGCGGACATCGTGGTCATCGGCGGCGGCACTGCCGGCATCGGCTTCGTCGCCAGTCTGCTCAAGCGTGATCCGCACCTGAACATCACGGTCATCGAGCCGAGCACTCACCATTACTACCAACCGGCGTGGACACTAGTTGGCGGTGGCGCCTACGACGTGAAAGACACCGTCCGGCCGATGGCTAAAGTACTGCCGCGCCAAGCCACTTGGGTGCAAGCCGCTGTCACCGGCATCGATCCCGACAATAAACAACTCACCCTCAACGACGAGCGCACGGTCAGCTACCAGAACCTGATCGTCTGCCCCGGTCTGCGTCTGGCTTGGGAGAAAATCGAAGGTTTGCAGGAAAGCCTCGGCCAGCACGGCGTCACCTCCAACTACAGCTATCAGCACGCGCAATACACCTGGGATCAGGTACAGAAACTGCGCGGCGGCACAGCACTGTTCACTCAGCCGGCAATGCCGATCAAGTGCGCCGGCGCGCCGCAAAAAGCCCTGTACCTGTCTTGCGATCACTGGCTCAAAAGCGGCGTACTGAACCATATCAACGTCGAATTCAATCTGGCCGGCGCCGCGCTGTTCGGTGTGCCGACGTTCGTCCCGCCGTTGATGAAGTACATCGAAAAGTACAACGCACAGTTGGCGTTCAATTCGAACCTGGTCAAGGTCGACGGCCCGGCGAAAACCGCGTGGTTCGAGATCAAGGACGCCGACGGCAACGTCATCCGCGAGGCGAAAAGCTTCGATCTGCTCCACGTAGTACCGCCCCAGGTTTCGCCGGATTTCATCGCACAAAGTCTGTTGGCCGACGCCGCCGGCTGGTGCGAAGTCAATCCGCACAGCCTGCAGCATCCGCGTTATGCCGAGGTGTTCGCCCTCGGCGACATCTGCGGCACCAGTAACGCGAAAACCGCGGCGGCGGTGCGCAAGCAAGTCGTGGTGGTCGCGGAAAACCTGCTGGCCCTGCGTAAGCAACAACCGCTGCCGCTGAAGTACGACGGTTACGGTTCCTGCCCGCTGACGGTGGAAAAGGGCAAGGTGATCCTCGCCGAATTCGGCTATGCCGGGAAGTTGCTGCCGACCTTTCCACTGGACCCGACCGTGGCGCGGCGTTCGGCGTGGTTGCTCAAGGCGACGTTGCTGCCGTGGTTCTACTGGAACGGCATGCTCAAGGGCCGTGAGTGGCTGACTGGTCTGTCCAAGGTCGACTGAGAAAACCCTATGTTGCTGGCAAGTCTGTTTGGCGTGGTGATGGGGTTGGTCCTCGGTTTGACCGGGGCCGGTGGCGGCATTCTCGCCGTGCCGGCGCTGGTACTCGGCCTTGGCTGGACCATGACGCAAGCGGCGCCAGTCGCGTTGTTTGCGGTCGGCAGTGCGGCGGCGGTTGGCGC
This sequence comes from Pseudomonas sp. WC2, assembly GCF_050586545.1. Taxonomy (NCBI): domain Bacteria; kingdom Pseudomonadati; phylum Pseudomonadota; class Gammaproteobacteria; order Pseudomonadales; family Pseudomonadaceae; genus Pseudomonas; species Pseudomonas sp. WC2. The sequence continues at coordinate 131,792 of NZ_JBOBDR010000006.1, forward strand.
TATCGATGGTTTGCGGCATGGCCTGGTGCGCTATCGTGCGGCGCTGTTGATTGCGGCGCTGGGCGCGGTGTTTTCGCCGTTGGGGATCTACTTCGCGCACCAGTTGCCGGAAAAAATCCTGATGATCCTGTTCAGTCTGCTGATGGTCATGGTCGCCTGGCGCATGTTGCGCCGCGAGCGTCAGCAGCAAGGGCCGAGCGATCACGGTCACGCCAGTTGGGGCCAGAAGAACTGCATGCTCAACGAAGACACCGGGCGATTTGACTGGACCGCCAAATGCACCGCGACCCTGGCCGCATTAGGCGCGATTACTGGCGTGGTGTCCGGACTGCTCGGCGTCGGTGGCGGGTTCTTGATTGTGCCGGCGTTCAAGCAACTGACCGATGTGCAGATGCGCGGCATCGTCGCGACCTCGCTGATGGTGATCAGTCTGATTTCAGCGATTGGCGTGATCGGCTCGTTTCACGCCGGTGTGCGGATTGACGGGCAGGGCGCGGCGTTCATCGTGGCCAGCGTTGTCGGCATGATCATCGGCCGCAAGCTGTGCGCGCGGGTGCCGGCGCGGGCATTACAGGTGGGGTTTGCCAGCGTCTGTCTGGTGGTGGCGGGGTATATGTTGTTGCGGGCGTAAAGCAAAAATCGCAGCCCGTTAAGGGCTGCGATTTGTTCGACGGCTTACAACACCAGATGCGGCAACCACAGCGAAATCGCCGGAATGTAGGTCACCAGCATCAACACCAGGAACAGCACCGCGTAAAACGGCAGCAGCGCCTTCACTGTGCTCTCGATACTGACTTTGCCCACCGCCGAACCGACAAACAACACCGCGCCCACCGGCGGCGTTATCAGTCCGATCCCCAGGTTTACCAGCATGATCATGCCGAACTGAACCGGATCGACGCCGATGCCGAGAATCACCGGCATCAGGATCGGCGTGAGGATCAGGATCAGCGGCGCCATGTCCATCACCGTGCCGAGCAACAGCAGCATGACGTTGATGCACATCAGGATCACATAGCGGTTGTCCGACAGGGTCAGGAACGCTGTGGTGATTTTCGCCGGGATCTGCATCAGGGTCATGATGTAGCCGAAGCTTGCGGCGAAACCGATCAGGATCATCACGATCGAAATCGTCCGCACCGTGCGGTGCATCAGCTTCGGCAGTTCACTCCACTTGTAGTCGCGGTAGATGAACATGGTGACGAAGAACGCCCAGAGCACGGCAATCGCTGCCGACTCGGTCGCGGTGAAAATCCCGGAGAGAATCCCGCCGAGGATGATCACCATCGCCATCAGCCCCCACAGCGCTTCGCCGCAGATTTTCAGCGCCTCACGCAGCGGAATGACTTCGCCTTTCGGGTAGTCGCGTTTGCGCGCGAAGATCAGGCACAGCACCATCAGGCACGCGCTCATCAACAGGCCCGGAACCACGCCGGCCATGAACAGCGAAGCGATGGACACGGTGCCGCCGGCCGCCAGCGAGTAGAGCACCGAGTTGTGGCTCGGCGGTGTCAGCAAAGCCTGCACCGAACCGCTGACGGTCACCGCCGTGGAGAAATCGCGCGGATAGCCTTTGCGTTCCATTTCCGGAATCAGCACCGAACCCACCGATGCGGTGTCCGCCACCGATGAACCAGAGATCGCGCCGAAAAACGTCGAGGCCATGATGTTGACCAGCGACAGCCCGCCACGCACGAAGCCCACCAACACTCCGGCAAATGCGACCAGCCGCCGCGACATGCCGCCCTCGGCCATGATCGCCCCGGCCAGCACGAAGAACGGGATCGCCAGCAGCGAGAACTTGTTTACCCCGCCCGCGACCTGAATCATCAAGGCCTGAAACGGAATGTCGATCCACCACGCGCCAATCAGCGCCGACAGCCCGAGAGCGTAGGCGACCGGCATGCCGATCAGGATCAATGCGATAAAACTGCCCAGCAGAATCAATGCGTCCATCAGGCGGCCCCTTCGCTTTCTTCAACCAGATCGAACCGCACAACCCGACGGTTGCTCTGGTCGCCAAACATGAGTTTTTCCAGCACGAACACCAGTGTCAGCGCGCCGCCAACCGGGATCGGCATGTACGTGATGCCGACGCGCAAGGTTGGCAGGGCGCTCATGAACTGGTTCCAGGTCGAGGCGCACAGCTTGGCCCCCCAAATGGTCATGAAGAGGCACACCGTGGCCATCAGTAATTGCGAGACGATGCTCATGGTTCTGCGCAGGTTCGGTGGCAAGCGGTCGGTGACCATCGCCACTGCCATGTGCGCACCAGCGCGATAGCTGGCAGCAGCGCCGATGAAGGTGAAGACCATCATCAGCAGGATCGCGGTCGGCTCCGGCCAGCTCGAGCCGGTGCCGAGGGCGTAACGGGCAAACACGCCCCAGGGAATGATCAGGGCGATCGCCAAGACCGACAGCCCGGCGACCCAGATACAGGTCATGTAGAGAACATCGTTGAGGCGCAGCAGCGAATTCTTCATCGGGTTTCACCGTAACCGGGCAGCCGCAGACGTCAGTGGACGCCAGCGCTGCCGGGCCTTTCATTGAGGGCTTGGAGGGTTACTGCACCGCTTCGATGCGCTTGATCAAATCGGCGTAAGGCGCGCCGTATTTCTCGCGAACCGAGGCAGTGGCCTCGTAGAAGGGTTTCTTGTCGACGGTGATGAACTCGACGCCAGCGGCTTTGAGTTTTTCTTCGCTGCTGGCGGATTTCGCGTCCCACAGCGCGCGTTCTTCAAGCTGCGCAGCCTTGGCGGCTTTCTTCACCAGGGTCTGCTGATCGGGGGTGAGTTTTTCCCACGTGATTTTCGACATCACGATCGGCTCGGGGAGGATCAGGTGCCCGGTCAGGCTGTAGAACTTGGCGTTCTGGAAGTGGTTGTGTTCGAGCAGGGTCGGCGGGTTGTTTTCCGCACCGTCGATGACACCGGTTTGCAGGGCACTGAAGATTTCTCCGGTGTCCATCGCAATGCCGTTGCCGCCCATCGCGTTGATGGTTTCGATGAACATCGGGTTGCCTTGCACGCGGATCTTCATGCCCTTGAGGTCTTCGAGTTTGCGCACCGGTTTCTTGGTGTAGATGTTGCGCGTGCCGCCGTCCATCCACGCCAGGGCCACCAAGCCGAATTCGGAATTGGTAATCCGATCAAGAATCGCATCGCCGACTTCGCCATCGATGACCGCGCGCATGTGCGCCTGGTCACGGAAGATGAATGGCATGTTGAACACGTTCACGTCCGGCACCACCGGCCCGACAATGCCGAGGCTGACGCGGGTCATCTGGATCGCGCCGACCTGCGCTTGCTCGATGACTTCTTTTTCCGAACCGAGCACACCGCCCGGGAAGTATTTGAAGGTGAGGTCGCCGTTGGTTTCCTTGGTCAGGGCTTTGCCCATGCTTTCTTCAGCGACCACGGTGGGATAACCGGCGGGGTGAATGTCGGCGAACTTGATTTCCAGCGCCTGGGCGGCGTTGGCGAGGGAGAAGGCGAGCGGTAAAGCGACGGCGAGCAAGGTGCGTTTGAAGTACATGGGGGGTGAGTCTCCAGTCTTGTTATTGTTGTGTTCAAGGCGCAGCGGTGCAGGTGTTACAGGGAATCGTCAAACAGCGGTTCGGCAAGGCCTCTGACGCCGGGGTTGAGGGCGAACACGCCGCCGGCCAGGGATTGCGGATCGTGGTCATCGCCGGGGCGAATCGAGGTGACGAAAAGGGTGTCCATGCGGCTGCCGCCGAACGCACACATGGTCGGTTTTTTCACCGGCACGGCCAGCGAGAAGTCGAGCCGGCCATCTGGCGCGAAACGGTGGATGAGGCCCGCGTCGTTGGCGCAGATCCAGTAGCAACCTTCGGCGTCCACGGCGGCGCCATCGGGGCGACCGGGGAAGTGATTCATGTCGACGAAGATGCGCCGGTTCGACGGTGTGCCGGTCTCAGTGTCGTAATCGAATGCCCAGATCAATTGCACGTCGGGGTGCGAATCGGACAGGTACAGGGTCTTGCCATCGGGGCTGAAGCCGAGGCCGTTAGGCACGATAAAGCCGTCGAGCTGTGCTTCGATCACGCCAGACTGGCCAGCGCCGTAGCGATAGAGCCGGCCTTCCGGCGCGTTCAGGCCCATGTTCAACACCATGCTGCCGGCCCAGAAGCGACCCTGACGATCGCAGCGGCCATCGTTCAGACGCATGTCGTCGCGGCTGTGCTCGACGCTGGCGAGCAGCTCGCTGTCGAGGCTGCCATCGGTGTGCGGGTGCAAATGAAAGAAGCCGCTTTCCATGCCAGCGATCCAGCCGCCACGGCTGTGGCGGGCGATGCAGGCGAGCATCTGCGGAGTTTTCCAGGCATGTACGTGGCCGGTGTCGGCGCTCCAGCGTTGCAGCCCGCCGTTGGGAATATCGACCCAGTACAGCGCGTTTTCCTGTGCCACCCAGACCGGGCTTTCGCCCACGGCGTTACGGGCGTCGACGATCAATTCGGCTTGCATACTCAATCCCTTGTGTCGTTGTCAGAGTGATCAGTCGCCGAACGGTCCGGCCGCAACGAACGCGCCGCCCTGATAGATCCGCGCCGGGTCATCGGCGGCGGGCATCGGCTGCGCTTCGACTTTTTCGCGGAACACTTCGGAGCTGTCCTTCGCTTCAAAACCGAGGTGGCTGGCGAAGCGGTTGTCCCACCAGACGTCCTTGTTGTCGGACATGCCATACACCACGGTGTGGCCAACGTTGGGCGTGTACAACGAATGTTCGAGCAATTGGGTGAGGTCGTCGAAGCTCAGCCAGGTGTGCATCATTCGACGGTTTTGCGGTTCGGGAAACGAAGAGCCGATGCGGATGCTGACGGTCTCGATTCCGTAGCGATCGAAGTAAAAACTGGCCATGTCTTCGCCGTAGGACTTCGACAATCCGTAGTAGCCGTCAGGGCGTCGGGCGGAACTGGCGTCGAGCGGTTCGTCCTGTTTGTAGAAGCCGATGACGTGGTTGGAACTGGCGAAGATCACTCGCTTTACGCCATGCCGGCGCGCCGCTTCATAGATGTGGAAAACGCCGCAGATGTTGGCACCGAGGATCTCTTCGAACGGTCGCTCAACGGAGACGCCGCCAAAGTGCAGAATCGCGTCGACGCCTTCGACCAGTTGATGCACGGCGTGTTTGTCGGCCAGATCGCAGAGGACGATTTCTTCACGGTCATCGACGACTGGCGAGAGGGCGGCGATGTCGGACAGGCGCAGCACATTGGCGTAAGGACGCAGGCGTTCGCGCAGAACTTTGCCCAGACCACCGGCAGCGCCGGTCAGCAGCAGACGGTTGAACGGGGCGCGGGGAATAGAAGTAGACGTCATGGCAATCCCTTACACGTTTGTTATTAGGTTTGTTGTAGGTTGTCGTATGACTGCGCTGAAGTATCGGTAGGGTTTCCGGAACTTGTCAACGCGACTTTTGGTGTAAATGACGGATGGGCCGATGCTCTTTTCGGTCGGTACTCCAATCCTGAACTTGCAATGCGGTTCCCTGTGGGAGCGAGCCTGCTCGCGAAAGCGGTGTGTCATTAACAATTGATGTCGACTGACACGCCGCCTTCGCGAGCAGGCTCGCTCCCAGAGGGGGATTTGCGACAGCTCGGGAACTTACAACAACGAAATCGGATAACTGATAAAGAGCCGGTTCTCGTCAAACTCATTGGTGCTGAAGTCCCGACGCATCGTCGCGTTGCGCCATTTCACGTTGAGGTTTTTCAGCGGTCCGCTCTGCACGGTGTAGGCCAACTCAGATTCGCGGCCCCATTCCTTGCCATCGGTGATGGTCCCGGTGTGCACGTTATCGCCGCTGATGTAGCGGTTCATCATGGTCAACCCGGGGATGCCGAGGGCGACGAAGTTGTAGTCGTGGCGCAACTGCCAGGAGCGCTCTTTGGCGTTGTCATAACTGGCGTTGTAACTGTCGTTGGCGAGGGTGCCGCCGCTGGTGCCGTTGACCCGCATCCACGCATCGTCGCCGCTGAGTTTTTGCAGGCCGACATAGAACGTGTTGCCGCCGTATTTGGCCGAGAGCATGGCGAACGCGGTCTTGTTGTCGAGGTCGCCGGCCTGGGCGCTGCCGTCTTCCTTGCCGGTGAAGAACCCGAGGTTGGCGCCCAGGGTCCAGTCGCCCAACGGCTGGCTATGGCTGAGGTTGAAATACTGCTGTTGGTAGATATCGCTGAGTTCGGCGTACCACACGCCGACCAAGGTGCGCTTGTCGTTGAAGCTGTATTCGCCGCCGCCGAAGTTGAAGCGGTCCGAAGTGAACGCACCGCGGCCGTTCATCGACATGTCTTCCATGCTCGCGTCGTTACGCGGGCTGTTGCCGCGAAACTGGCCGCCGTAGACGGTCAGGCCATTGATCTCGGTGGACGTGATCTGGCCGCCGCGAAAGGTCTGCGGCAGGGAGCGGCCATCGTCGGAACGCAGGATCGGCAGCACCGGCATCCATTCGCCGACCTTCAATTCAGTCTTCGACACCTTGGCTTTCAGCGCCACGCCGAGGCGGCCGAAGTTGTCCGCCGGGCGGCCGTCATCGTGGATCGGCAACAACTGCGTACCGCCCGAGCCTTTGCCGCCATCGAGCTTTTGCGAATACATGCCCAGCACATCGAGGCCGAAGCCGACGGTGCCTTGGGTGAAGCCGGATTTCGCGTCGAGGATGAAGTTTTGTGTCCATTCTTCAGCCTTGCCCTGCGGGTTGGCCGGGTTGACGAAGTTGCGGTTGAAGTAGGCATTGCGCAGGTTCAGCGTGGCTTTGCTGTCTTCAAGAAAACCTTCGGCCTCGGCGCTCATCGGCATGACGAGGGCCAGGCTGCTGCAGCCGATCAGGCTTAAGGCGGTACGCGGGCGGGTGATGGAAAGACGGGAAGGGCGGACGGAATTGCAGACGAGTGTGCTCACTGTGACGCTCCCTGTTACGTTTGTTGTTTTTATTATTTGTTATACGTCGTCGTACAACATGGTTGCGGATATTTCCTACGTTCTCCGGGAATGTCAACAACAAGTTATACGATGACTGCCTGCCACTCCACGGAACCCTTGTGGGAGCGAGCCTGCTCGCGAATGCGGACTTTCATCCGCTGATGTTGTCGACTGACACAGCGCATTCGCGAGCAGGCTCGCTCCCACAGGGGAAACGTGTTTTGGCAATGAATTTACGGCAAACTTAACCACCTTCCGCCCAAGGCCTTTCAATGGATCAATACGCCCCTCGCCACTGGCAGCCGCACGAGAAGCCCAGTCTGCCCGGTTCTCCCTCGACGCCGCTGCACTCCACCCCCAAGCGCCTGGCGTATGCGTTGGTCGGTTTGCTGGTGGCGTTGACCGGTGGTTTGGGCAATTCGCTGGTGGTCGCCAACCTGACGTATCTGCAAGGCGCCCTCGGCGCGACCACGGCGGAAATGGCCTGGCTGCCGGCGGCGTACGTGATGACCAACGTGTCGATGAACCTGCTGTTGGTGAAGTTTCGTCAGCAGTTCGGTCTGCGCGCGTTCACCGAAGTGTTCCTGGTGTTGTATGCGCTGGTGACCTTCGGCCATTTGTTCGTCAACGACCTGAACTCGGCGGTGGCAGTGCGTGCGGCGCACGGCATGGTCGGCGCGGCGCTCAGCTCTCTGGGCCTGTATTACATGGTCCAGGCGTTCCCGGCGAAGTGGCGGATGAAGGCGCTGGTGCTCGGTCTCGGCACCTCGCAACTGGCCCTGCCGCTGGCGCGCTTGTTTTCCGAAGACTTGCTGCAAATCGCCGAATGGCGCGGCTTGTACCTGTTCGAATTGGGCATGGCCTTGCTGTCGCTCGGTTGCGTGTTGATGCTCAAGCTGCCGCCCGGCGACCGCTTCAAAACCTTCGAAAAACTCGATTTCCTGACCTTCGCGATTCTCGCCACAGGCGTCGCTCTATTGTGCGCGGTGCTGTCGCTGGGGCGAATTGACTGGTGGCTGGAGGCGGACTGGATAGGCGTTGCCCTGGCGTCGTCCATCGCGCTGATTCTCGCCGGCCTGGCCATCGAACATAACCGCAGCAACCCGATGTTGATGACCCGTTGGCTGGGCAGCGGAACGATGATCCGCCTGGCGCTGGCGGTAACCCTGATTCGCATGGTCACCTCGGAGCAGTCCACCGGGGCGGTGGGTTTCATGCAGAACCTGAACATGGGCTATGAGCAGTTGCACAGCCTGTACGTGGTGATGCTGTTTGGCAGCGTCGCGGGGTTGTTGACCAGCGCACTGACGATCGACCCCAAACACCTGCTGATGCCATTGATCATCTCGTTGGGCCTGATGGCCACCGGGTCGGTCATGGACAGTTATTCGAATAACCTGACCCGCCCGGAAAATCTGTATTTCAGTCAATTCCTGTTGGCCTTCGGCAGCACGTTTTTCCTCGGTCCGACCATGGTCCTCGGCACGCGCAACGTGCTGACCAATCCGCGCAATCTGGTGAGTTTTTCCGTGCTGTTCGGGATCTGCAATAACCTCGGCGGCCTGCTGGGCGCAGCGCTTCTGGGCACCTTCCAGATCGTCCGGGAAAAATTTCATTCCAGCCACATCGTTGAACACCTGACGCTGTCTGACCCTTTGGTGGCTGCGCGCGTGCAGAGCGGCGGCTCGGCGTACGGCCCGTTGCTGGCCGACCCGAGCCTGCGCAACCTCGCGGGTATTCGCAGCCTGTCCAACGCCGCGACCCGCGAGGCCAACGTGCTGGCCTATAACGACGTGTTCATGCTGATCGCCGTGATTGCGGTGCTGACCATGATCTGGCTGTCCATTCGTGCGCTGTGGCTGATGAGCACCACCAAAGCCGTCGCCCCTGCGCCATCCACACCTTCGAGCGGTGCCATTTCTTCATGACCGAACCGACCACCACAACCACCCATGCCATTGCCGCCACGCCTGAAGGTGTCGCGCCGCCGTCATCGCCGAACACCGAGCCGCGCTCGCTGCGGGTGCGGATTATTTCGTCGCTGGGCTTTGCCGCGATTGCCATCGTCGGCGTGTTGATCGTCTTGTATGCATGGCAACTGCCGCCGTTCAGCAGCGCGGTCGAAACCACTGAAAACGCGCTGGTACGCGGGCAGGTGACGATCATCGGTCCGCAGCTCGCCGGTTATGTTTTTGAAGTGCCGGTGCAGGATTTCCAGTACGTGAAGGCCGGTGATTTGCTGGTGCGCCTTGACGACCGTATCTATCAGCAACGCCTCGATCAATCGCTGGCGCAACTGGCGGTGCAGAAAGCCGCATTGGCCAACGTCGTGCAGCAACGCAACAGCGCCGAAGCAACCATCAAGTTGCGTCAAGCGGTGCAGGCCGACAGCGAAGCGCAGTTGCGCAAAAGCGAGGCGGATCTGCGCCGCAACAAAGAGTTGGTGCGCGACGGTTCGGTGTCGAAACGCGAGATGGACGTGGCGTTGGCGGCCAATGCGCAAAGCGTTGCAGCCGTCGCGCAGGCGAAGGCCAATCTGGAAATCGCCCGCCAGGATCTGCAAACGGTGATCGTCAATCGCGGCTCGCTGGAAGCGGCGGTGGCCAGCGCCGAAGCGGCGGTGCAACTGGCGCGGATCGACCTGTCGAATACGCGCATCGTCGCGCCCCGCGACGGCCAGCTCGGGCAGATCGGCGTGCGTCTTGGCGCCTACGTCAACTCCGGGGCGCAGTTGATGGCGTTGGTGCCGAACCAGAAATGGGTAATCGCCAACATGAAGGAAACGCAGATGGACAACGTGCGCGTCGGGCAACCGGTGCGCTTCACCGTCGATGCGTTGAACCACCGCAAATTCACCGGGCACGTGCAGCATATTTCGCCGGGGACCGGGTCGGAATTTGCTCTGTTGCAGGCGGATAACGCCACCGGCAACTTCGTCAAAATCGCCCAGCGGGTGCCGGTGCGGATCACCATTGATCCGGATCAGCAGGAAGAGGAACGGTTGCGGCCGGGGATGTCGGTGGTGGTCAGCATCGACACCGCCGCGGGCAACACGCAACCTCACTGACTCAATGCATAACCCTGTGGGAGCGGTGTTTATCCTGTGATCATCGGGGGCAGGGTGCCGAGCAGTGAAACGGCGGCGACGGCGCCAATCCCGAGTAACCATTCAAGCATCACACTGCGCCTGAGCGCGGCCATCCGCTTTTCGCAATCATCGATCCGCAAGCGGTTGAACAACGCCAAGCCAAGCATCCCCAGCACGATCAGCGCCTTGATCAACAGAATCAACGCAAACCCGCTGAACAGCGGCGTCGGCCACCACTGGCCGGTCAGCACGCGCACGTTGATCAATCCGGTGATCAGCAGCCCTGCGACCAGCGCATAACCGACGCCACTGAAGCGCCGCAGCACCCTCGACACCGGTTCCGTGGGCTGGCGCAAAATCATCACCAGCAACAACAACCCGCCGAGCCACGCGGCCACGCAGGTCAGATGAACGATCTGGTTGAGAATCAGCAGTTGCCCGCTCAAACCATCGAGCATCGCCCCGTGCCCGACCGGTGCCAGCGTCGCCAGCAGCAAGCCGCTCAAGCCCAGCCGCAACGGCAGGCTTGATCGCCACGGGGTAAACAACAACGCCAACAACACCGCGTTGATCAACAAGTGCCAGCGCCAGACCTGACCGAAAAACGTCTTGCCCAGCACCAGCGCAATCGTGTCCGGATCAAATGCCGCCGCAGTCGAACCGGCCATGCTCGCGGTAATCAAGAGCGCCCAGACGACCCCACTGACCAGCGCAATCGCGGTCAGCCAACGCGCCAGTCGCGCCAGGTGCCGGTCCACTTGCAGCGCTTCATCCTTGAGCAGCAACGGCCTGAACAGCCAGGCCCCGAACAGCATCAACACCACGATGAAATGCACAAAGCGGCACAGCACCAGCGCTTCACTCATGAATTACTGGCCAACCTTGAACTGATAGGCGCCTTCGCTTTTGTGCGTGTCGACCGATACCGCGTGCCATTCGACTTTGTATTCGCCGGCGCTCAGCGGTGCGGCGGGGGTGATGATCAGGGTTTTCTTGTCGTCTTCGGTGGTCAGCGGCTTGATCGCGATTGCTGCGCCATCCTTGGTTACGGTGACTTTAGTGAACGTGGCCTCGACGCCTTCGGAGAAGGTCAGGCGCAAATCAGCCGGTGCCGCGACAGTGCTGTCGGCGGCCGGGGTCTGGCTTTTCAGGTGGGCGTGGGCGAATACGCAAGATGCGGCGAACAGCGAGGCGAGCAGGGCAGTGGTGGTCAGGACGTTCTTGAGCAGCATCGCGGATACCTCTGAGGCAGGATCGAAAAACGTCAGTTTAGCCATCCGCTCGCCTCAGTACGAAGTTTTGTTTACAGCGTTCGCCCGCGCACCAGAGCGGATGCTAGTCTTGAGCAACGTTGGTGTCAGGGAGCCCACATGGGCAATCACAAGATCGAGATTCGTCGCAGTAACGTCGAGAAAATCCTCTTGGCGGCGGAGAAAGTCTTCGCCGAAAAAGGCTTCGGTGGCACCGCCATGGCCGACATCGCGGCCGAGGTGCAGCTGCCGCGTTCCAATCTGCATTACTACTTTTCAACCAAGAGCGAGCTGTACAGCGCGGTGCTGTTCGACTTGCTGGAAGTGTGGAAGCAGGATGCGCTGTGCTTCGAGATGTTCGACGACCCGCGCGTGGTGCTGAGCAGCTACATCCGCGCCAAGATGAACCACTCGCGCAGTCGCCCGTATGGTTCGAAAGTCTGGGCCAACGAAATCATCCACGGCGCGCCGACGCTGGGCGAAGCGCTGGATGTCAGCCTGTACGACTGGGCGAAGATGAAGGAAGCGAAGATTCGTCAGTGGGTCGAGGACAAGCGGATTCTGCCGGTGGAGCCTTCGAGCCTGCTGTACATGATCTGGGCGTCGACGCAGCACTATGCCGACTTTGATCATCAGGTGAATATTCTCAACGAGCATCAGCCGCTGTCGGACATGCAGTTCGAGCGGGCGGTGCAGACGGTGACGAGTGTGATCTTGCGCGGGATTGGGTTGGAACCCTAAGTCTTTTCCCTGATCGTTCCCACGCTCTGCGTGGGAATGCCTCAAGGGACGCTCCGCGTTCCAATGGGACGCAGAGCGTCCCGGGCTGCATTCCCACGCAGAGCGTGGGAACGATCAATCAGACAGCAACATGGTAGGGATTCCTCGGATCATGATTCCAGTCCAGAAACGGCTTGCCCGTTTCCATCGGCACCATCTCGATGCAGTCCGCCACCGGACAAGTGATCTGGCACAAATTACAGCCCACACACTCGTCATCGATCACTTCATATTTATGCGTGCCGTCCGCCTGCTTCAGACTGCCAATCGCTTGGTGTGAAGTGTCCTCGCAAGCAATGTGGCAGCGCCCGCAGCCAATGCACGCCGCCTGATCAATCTTCGCGATCACCTGATAGTTGATATCGAGGTACTTCCAGTCGGTGGTATTACTCACCGCACGCCCGGAAAACTCACTGATGTTGGCGTAACCCTGACTGTCCATCCACCGCGACAGCCCGTCCTTCATCTCCTCGACAATCCTGAAACCATGCAGCATCGCCGCCGTGCACACCTGCACCGCGCCGCTGCCCAGCGCCATGAACTCCGCCGCGTCGCGCCAACTGCCGATGCCGCCAATCCCGCAGATCGGCAGGCCTTGGGTTTCTGGATCGCGGGCAATCTCGGCAACCATGTTCAGCGCAATCGGCTTCACCGCCGAGCCGCAATAACCGCCGTGGGTGCTTTTGCTGCCGACGGTGGGCAGGGCGACCATGTGCTCCAGATCGACGCTGGTGATCGAGTTGATCGTATTGATCAGCGACACCGCATCCGCGCCACCGCGATACGCCGCCCGGGCAGCCACACGAATGTCGGTAATGTTCGGCGTCAGTTTGACGATCACCGGCAGCGAGCAATAAGTCTTGCACCAGCGCGTGACCTGCTCGACGTACTCCGGCACCTGACCGACCGCCGCGCCCATGCCGCGTTCGGGCATGCCGTGGGGGCAACCGAAATTCAATTCGATGCCGTCAGCGCCGGTCGCTTCGACCAGCGGCAGAATGTGTTTCCACGACTCTTCGACGCACGGCACCATCAGCGAAACGATCAGCGCACGATCCGGCCAGTCCTTCTTCACCTGAGTGATTTCGCGCAGGTTGATTTCCAGCGAGCGGTCGGTGATCAGCTCGATGTTGTTGATGCCCAGCACTTCGCGGTTGTTGCCGTAGTGCGCCGAGTAACGCGACGACACGTTGACCGCCGCCGGGTCCTCGCCGAGGGTTTTCCAGACCACACCGCCCCAGCCCGCTTCAAAGGCGCGGACGACGTTGTAGGCTTTGTCGGTTGGCGGCGCGGAAGCCAGCCAGAACGGATTCGGCGCTTTGATGCCAGCGAAGACTATCGACAGATCGGCCATTTATGCAGCCTCCACGTTGAGCATCAGTTGAACGTTGATCGCCTCGGCGGCGCGTTTGCCGTGCTGCACGGCTTGCACGGTGAGGTCTTGATCGAGGCTGGTGCAATCGCCGCCGGCATACACGCCGGGGATGCTGGTGCGCAGATTTTCGTCGACCTGAATGCGTTCGCCCTGACGCTTGAGTTCGCGGGCCAACGGGTCGGCGAGGGCGCCGTTGTCGAAGGCTTGGCCGATGGCTTTGAAGATCGCATCGGCGGCCAGTTCGAAGGTTTCTCCGGTGGTTTGCAGGCGACCGTCGACCAGATCGGTGCGAGCGAAACGCATGCCGCGCACGTGGCCGTGATCGTCGAGCAGCACTTCTTCCGGTTGCGCCCAGGTCAGCAGGCGCACCTGATTGGCTTTGGCAATGTCTTGTTCATGGCCGGTGGCGCCCATGTCGGCGGCACCTCGGCGATACACCAGATTCACATCGCGGGCGCCGAGGCGGGCCATTTGCACGGCCATGTCGATCGCCGTGTTGCCGGCGCCGAGGACGATGCAGCGCTCGGCCAGCGGCAGTTGCGTGAGGTCATCGGCCTGGCGCAGTTCGCGAATGTAATCGGTGGCGGCGAGCAGGCCCGGGGCATCTTCGTGGGCCAAACCGAGTTGTTTGCTCGCGTTGAGGCCGAGACCGAGGAACACCGCGTCGAACTGTTGATGCAGTTCACTCAGCGTCAGGTTGTCGCCGAGTTTCTGCCCATGACGAATTTCGATGCCACCGATTTGCAGAAGAAAATCCAGTTCCTTCTGTGCATAGTCGTCGACCAGTTTGTACTTGGCGATCCCGTATTCATTGAGGCCGCCAGCCTTCTCCCGCGCTTCGAAAATCACCACGTCGTGACCGTGCATGGCGCTGCGATGCGCGCAGGACAAACCGGCCGGACCGGCACCGACCACGGCAATGCGTTTGCCGGTGGCGGCGGCGCGTTGGAAGGGGTGTTCAGCAAAATGGGCGTTATCGACGGCGTAGCGTTGCAGGAGGCCGATCAGCACTGGCGCACATTCGTGGGCGTTGTTGCGCACGCAGGCTTGCTGGCAAAGAATTTCAGTCGGACACACCCGCGCGCAACTGCCGCCGAGGATGTTCGCCGAGAGGATTTTCTGCGCGGCACCGGTCACATTGTCCTGGTGGATATTGCGGATGAATGAGGGGATGTCGATCTCGCTAGGGCAAGCATTCACGCAAGGCGCGTCGTAGCAATACAGGCAGCGCGAGGCTTCCAGATGCGCCTGGCGATCGTTGAGCGGTGGCGCCAGATCAGTGAAATGCCCAGCGAGGGCGGCCGCGCTCTCGTGCGGGTGGGGGAGATGGTTCAGGGTCTCGATCACGGTTTTTTGCCTCACGGTTATTGAGGTTCTCTGCCTCTGATGGGCAGTGGATTTTTGATCGTTCCCACGCTCTGCGTGGGAATGCCTCTAGGGACGCTCTGCGTCCAGTGACGCGGAGCGTCACGGGCTGCATTCCCACGCAGAGCGTGGGAACGATCATTTATGAGGCCGAAGGCCTCGATATCAGCGTTTCACAGCAACTGGCTTATGTTGCTCAGCCCGCTTGCTCAGCAAATCAAACACCGCCGGATACGCCGGCCGTTCGATGTACCGCCCGGCCCCGCGCTCAGCACGCAGATCGCCATCGGCCCAGACCACGCGGCCCTGGCTGACGGTATGGCTCGGCACGCCGCGCACGGTCTTGCCTTCGAAGATGTTGAAATCCACCTGCTGATGGTGGGTCTTGGCGGAGATGGTCCGTGTCCCTTGCGGGTCCCACAGCACCAGATCGGCATCGGCACCGACACGGATCGCGCCTTTGCGCGGATAGAGGTTGAAGATCTTCGCGGTGTTGGTGGAGGTGAGGGCGACGAAATCCTGCATCGACAAACGCCCGGAATTAACGCCCTCATCCCAAAGCACCGCCATGCGATCTTCGATACCCGCCGTGCCGTTAGGGATTTTGCTGAAGTCATCACGACCCGCCGCTTTTTGCTCGGCGCAGAAGCAGCAATGATCCGTCGCAGTGGTGTGCAAATTACCGTTCTGCAGCCCGTGCCACAGCGCCTCTTGATGACCGCGCGGACGGAACGGCGGGCTCATCACGTAACCCGCAGCAGTCTGCCAGTCCGGGTGTTGGTAGACGCTATCGTCGAGCAGCAAATGTCCGGCCAGCACTTCGCCGTAAACCGGCTGACCCTTGCTGCGCGCATAGGTGATTTCGTCGAGGGCTTCCTTGGTCGAGACGTGCACCAGATACAACGGCGTGCCAATGGTTTCAGCGATACGAATCGCTCGGCTCGCCGCTTCCCCTTCAACCTGCGAAGGACGCGACAACGGATGCGCCTCCGGCCCGGTGATGCCCTGGGCCATCAACTTGCGTTGCAGGTGATACACCAATTCGCCGTTTTCCGCGTGCACGGTCGGCACCGCGCCGAGCTCTAGACAGCGCTCGAAACTCGCCACCAGCGTGTCGTCGGCAGCCATGATCGCGTTCTTGTAGGCCATGAAATGCTTGAAGCTGTTGATGCCGTGATGGCTGACCAGTTCGGCCATTTCCTCACGCACCTGCTCGCTCCACCAGGTGATTGCGACATGGAAGCCATAGTCGGATGCGGATTTTTCCGCCCAGCCGCGCCACTGATGAAACGCTTCCATCAATGACTGCTGTGGATTGGGAATGACGAAGTCGATGATCGACGTGGTGCCACCGGCCAAACCAGCCGCTGTGCCGCTGTAAAAGTCCTCACTGGCAACGGTGCCCATGAACGGCAGTTGCATGTGGGTGTGCGGATCGATGCCGCCGGGCATCAGATATTGGCCGCTGCCGTCGAGCACTTCGGCGCCGGCGGGAATATCAAGGTTTTCACCGATGGCTTTGATCACGCCGTCGGTGCAATAGACGTCGGCGCGATAACTTTCATCATGGGTAACAACGGTGGCGCCACGGATCAACAGAGACATTCCGAGTTCCTCGCAGGCATGACCGACTTGTGCCGGTTCTAGATGTTTTAGTGATGTACAGCGTGGCAAGGTGTATTCCTGTCAGCGCTGTCAGGAATAGAAACTAGTCGCAGATTTGCAATAGATCAAGATTATTTTTTATAAGCTTATGGCTGTTTTAAGTGCATGAAAAATAACGATAAAAAGTCATAATCACCAAAATGGTGAGGCTGTTCACCATTTTGACGCACTTGACAGGATGGAAATATGAGCAAGATTTCCTATGTGAAATCAGCCGCTTGAAGTTGAGCTGCGGCGGCGCGCTCACAATGAAAATAAATATCGTGCACCAGTTTGAGTCCTGTCTGTTCGGACAACTTGCCAAGTGTTTAGCCTGAGCACCCAGACAAGTTTCCGCGAACTCAACCGGTGAATAATTAAAATTGATGAATATCAGAAAGTTGCAAAGCGTTTAACCCTCGGCCCGATGCGCAAGCGCGGCACCCGGCACGTTTATTGATGCCGCCGCTGACAACGTGGCCGGTGTACGAAAGTTGTCAGTTCCTCCGGCCATCGTCCGGCTCGCACTCTGTGTGCAAGCCGCCTGATGAGCAAAAAAATAATCAGAAGAACAGTGGAGCGGCCATGCAACAGAACAGATCGCAAGTGACCGAGCGCGACGGCTTGTTCGAACTCGAAGCCGGCAGCGACGTCCTCGACAGTCCCCGTTACAACCACGACATGGCACCGACCAAGGTGCGCGAACGAACCTGGAACAAATGGCACATCACCGCGCTGTGGGTCGGCATGTCGATCTGCGTGCCGACCTACACCCTCGGTGGCGTGCTGACGGCGTACTTCGGCTTGAGCGTCGGTGAAGCGCTGCTGGCGATTCTGTTCGCCAACATCATCGTGTTGATTCCGCTGACGCTTAACGCCTTTCCCGGCACCAAGTACGGCATCCCGTTTCCGGTGTTGCTGCGTTCCTCGTTCGGGATTCTCGGCTCCAACGTTCCGTGTCTGATTCGCGCGTTGGTCGCGTGTGGCTGGTTCGGTATCCAGACAATGTTTGGCGGTCTGGCGATTCACCTGTTTCTCGGCTCGATTTTCGACGGCTGGAAATCCCTCGGTGGCACCGGCGAAGTGATCGGCTTCATGATTTTCTGGGCGCTGAACCTGTGGGTGGTGATTCGCGGCGCCGAGTCGATCAAGTGGCTGGAAACCTTGTCCGCGCCGTTGCTGGTGGCGGTCGGCATCGGCTTGCTGGTGTGGGCGATGCCCAATGTCTCGATGACCGAACTGCTGGCGATCCCGCCGAAACGTCCGGAAGGCGCCAGTGTGGTGAGTTACTTCGCCGCCGGCCTGACAGCGATGGTGGGATTCTGGGCGACGTTGTCGCTGAACATTCCGGACTTCAGTCGTTACGCCAAGAGCCAGAAAGATCAAATCCTCGGGCAGATTTTCGGCCTGCCGCTGACCATGTTTTTGTTCGCGTCGCTGGGCGTGATCATGACGGCGGCGTCAGTGAAACTGGTCGGCGTAACCGTGTCTGATCCGGTGACGCTGATCGGTCATATCCAGAGCCCGGTGTGGGTTGCGGTGGCCATGGCGCTGATCATCATCGCCACGTTGTCGACCAACACGGCGGCGAACATTGTCTCGCCCACCAATGACTTCCAGAACATCGCGCCCAAGGTGATCAACCGCACCAAAGCGGTGTTGCTGACCGGGTTGGTCGGGCTGTTGCTGATGGGCCATGAGCTGCTGAAAAAGCTTGGTTTGATTGTCTCCGATGTCAGTCTGGAGACGGTTTATTCCAATTGGCTGCTGGGCTATTCGAGCCTGCTCGGGCCGATTGCCGGGATCATGGTGGTGGACTATTTCCTGATCAAGAAACAGCAACTGGACCTGGCCGGGTTGTACCGCGATGACGTTTATCCGGCGTGGAACCGGGCCGGGTTTCTCGCCTTTGGTGTGCCGGTGGTGCTGACGTTGTTGTCGCTCGGTAGCGATGCGTTCAGCTGGTTTTACAGCTACGGCTGGTTCACCGGCTCGGCGTTGGGCGGGATTATTTATTACGGGTTGTGCGTGATGCGTGCGCAGCCTTCTGCCGTGAAATCAGCGGTGTAACTCATGATCGTTCCCACGCTCTGCGTGGGAATGCAGTCCGGGACGCTCTGCGTCCCAACAGCGGACGCAGAGCGTCCATGGATGAGTTCCCACGCAGAGCGTGGGAACTATCGGCATCAACACTGAGGAGATCCCCATGAACGCAGCCGTAGACGTTCTGCAATCGACCCATCAGCACATCAACCGCGATCGCCTGTGGGCCTCGCTCATGGAGCTGGCCAAGCTCGGCGCCACGGTCAAGGGCGGCGTCTGTCGACTGGCCCTGACCGACCTCGACCGCCAGGCCCGCGACCTGTTCGTGCAATGGTGCAAGGACGCCGGGTGCAGCGTCACGGTCGATGCCGTCGGCAATATCTTCGCCCGACGCCCGGGGCGCAATCCCGACCTGCCGCCGGTCATGACCGGCAGCCACATCGACACCCAACCCACCGGCGGCAAATTCGACGGCTGCTTCGGCGTGCTCGCCGGCGTTGAAGTCCTGCGCACCCTCAACGACCTGAAAGTGGAAACCGAAGCACCGTTGGAAGTGGTGGTCTGGACCAACGAAGAAGGCTCACGCTTCGCGCCATGCATGATGGGCTCCGGCGTGTTCGCCGAGAAATTCACCCTCGAAGAAACCTTGGCCAAAGTCGATGCCGACGGCGTGACAGTGGGCGAAGCGTTGAATGCGATCGGCTACGCCGGCCCGCGCAAGGTCAGCGGACACCAGGTCGGCGCCTACTTCGAAGCGCACATCGAACAAGGTCCGATCCTCGAAGACGAACAGAAAACCATCGGCGTGGTGCTCGGCGCGCTGGGGCAGAAGTGGTTCGACCTCAAACTGCGCGGCGTCGAGGCGCACGCCGGCCCGACCCCGATGCACCTGCGCAAAGACGCATTGGTCGGCGCCTCGGTCATCGTCGGCGCTGTCAACCGCGCCGCTCTCGGCCATCAACCCCACGCCTGCGGCACCGTCGGCTGCCTGCAAGCCTACCCCGGCTCGCGCAACGTCATCCCCGGCGAAGTGCGCATGACTCTGGACTTCCGGCATCTGGAACCGGCGCGGCTGGATTCGATGATCGCCGAGGTCAAACATGTCATCGAAGCCACTTGCGAAGAACATGGCCTGACCTATGAGCTAACGCCGACGGCCGACTTCCCACCGCTGTATTTCGAAAAAGGCTGCGTGGAAGCGGTGCGTGGTGCAGCGAAAGGGTTGGGGTTATCGCACATGGACATCGTCAGCGGCGCCGGCCACGACGCGATTTTTCTTGCCGAACTTGGCCCTGCCGGGATGATTTTCGTGCCGTGTGAAGGCGGGATCAGCCACAACGAAATCGAAAACGCCGCGCCGGATGATCTGGCGGCCGGGTGCGCGGTGTTGTTGCGGGCGATGCTCGCGGCTTCGGCGGCGGTGGCATCTGGTAAAGCCGCCGCATAAACATCAACAGATCGCAGCCTGCAACTGTGGGAGCGAGCCTGCTCGCGAAAGCGTTGTTTCAGTTAACACATGAGTGATTGACACACCGCCCTCGCGAGCAGGCTCGCTCCCACAGGGTTTTGTTTATTCAGTTAAATGAAGTGATCAACCGGGGCGGTCATTTTTGCTTGCGGCACTTGTGCGCCGGTCATTGCCCTGCGGATTGCCCACATCCAGCAACCGCCTCTCCACCAACACATTCTCCAACGCCTGACGCTCAAACGGCGCCATTTGGTGTTCGCGCTTTTTCAGCTCCAGCAGAATGGGGCTGGACCAGGTGCGATAGGTCTGTTCGATGTTGCGACGCGACGCCATCAGTCTCTCCTTGATCAAGAGCCCGGTTTTGCTGGCAGGGGCTCAGTCCGATGAGGGATTAACCTTAGCCGACAAACCCGGAAGTCGCGAATAGACACAATCCCCTGTAGGAGTGAGCCTGCTCGCGATAGCAGTCTCTCAGCCACATCAACTCTTACTGATACGCCGCTATCGCGAGCAGGCTCACTCCTACAGGGGCTCTGGGTGTCCGCAAATATTGGCTCGGCACGATCACCAACCCGTGCGGTCGTACTCTTCACATGGCGCATCACTTGTGGAGATCCAATGAGCCAGGAAGTCCTGACCACCGAAACCAATCGCCGCCAGTTGCAGCAGATCATCGCCGGGTTGTCCGACGGGGTGATCCTGCTGGAGCTCGATCAGAGCATCCTCTGGGCCAACGAAGCCGCGCTGGCCATGCACGGTGTCAGCCGGATCGGTGAGCTGGGCCATAACGCTGCCGAGTACGCGCAACGCTTCAGCCTGCGCTACCGCAATAATCACGCGCTGGCGGCGGAAAACTACCCGATCAGCCGGGTCGCGCGTTGCGAAATGTTCAACGACGTCCTGATCGAACTGTTCGCCGTCGATGACCCCGAGCGGGTCTGGGTCCACAGCGTGCGCAGCATGATCCTCACCGATCGCGAAGGTCAGCCCGAGTCGCTGGTGCTGATCATGAGCGACGTCACCGATTGGGCCAACGCCGAGCAGCGTTTCGAGAAAACCTTCAACGCCAACCCGGCACCGGCTGTGATCTGTCGTCTCAGCGATCTGCGCTATATCAAGGTCAACCCGGGGTTTCTGGAAATGACCGGCTACAGCCGCGAGCAGGTGATCGGCACCTCGGCCTATGAAATCGACATCTATGAGCACGCCGAGAAAAAGGATTTGGCCATTCAGCGTCTGCGCGACGTGGCGACCATTCCGCAGATGCAGGCGGAACTGCGCTTGCCCGATGGTGGCAGCAAACAGGTGATCGTCGCCGGTCAGCCGCTGCAGCTCAACGACGAGTCTTGCATGCTGTTCTCGTTCGTCGACATCGACCTGCGGCACAAGGCTGAACTCGCGTTGCGCCAGAGTGAAGAGCGTTTCGCCAAGGCCTTCCGCCTGACGCCGGTGCCGATCCTGATCTGCAGCGCCGACGGGCAGGAAGTGATCGATGTGAATCAGGCGTTCCTCGAAACCCTGGCCTACGACAGCGACGAGGTGCTCGGCAAAAACGTGACGCAGCTCGACTTCATCAGCGACAAAGGCGCCCGTGCGCGGTTACTGACGGCCTTGGGAAACAGCGGGCGCGTCGACCGGGTTGACGTGCAAGTGCGCAAGAAGGACGGCGATGTGCTCGAGTGCGCGTTGTCCGCCGACACCGTCAACATTCAGGACATACCGTGTTATCTACTGGTGCTGATGGACATCACTGAACGCAAGCGCACCGAGCTTGAGCTGGTGGCGGCGATTGAAGAGGTGATGAAAGATGCTTCATGGTTCAGCCGTACGCTGATCGAAAAACTGGCTAACGTGAAGAAGGTCAACTCGCCGCAACTGCCGAGCGTGTCGTTCACCGACCTGACGGCGCGCGAGCGCGATGTGCTCGGCCTGATCTGCGAAGGACTGGCCGACAAGGAGATCGCCGCTCGCCTGAAACTGGCGCTGAATACGGTGCGCAATCATGTGGCGACGGTGTATTCCAAGCTGGATGTGCACAGCCGGAGTGAGGCGATTGTCTGGGCGCGGGAGCGTGGTTTGTTTTCCGGAGACTCAGTCGGCAAGGGTCAGCGCTGAGGTGCAAATGCACTAGTTCAGGTGGTGCAAATGCAGGTATTGGTGCAGCGGCACTGTTCTTAGTCTTGTGGGGTGCGATACGAGCCTGTTTGCGCTTGTGATCGTGTCCCCTTGAAGTTGCTGAAGGACAGCCGTAATGATGAATCTTGCGCAGTTGCGCGTGCAGCTTGAGCGTAGTTTTTCGCCGCTGGCGTGTGAGTGTCTGGTGGATGGTGACCATTCCATGACCGTGAAGCTTTTTCACCCCGTCTCCGGGCAGGTGGATCTGGTGATCAGTGGGCTGAAGCTGGATGCGCTGCGAACGCCGGAGTCGGTAGAGGCGTTGATTGAAGAGTTGCGGTATGAGCTGGAGAGTAATTCTTTGCGGTCTTCGCGGGATCCTGATCTGGTTTAGATCTTGGCGGCCTACGGGTCGACCAATCTCCAGCAGACTGCTTGCACTTCCACTGTGGGAGCCCGTCTGCTCGCGAAGACTGCCTGTCTGGCCCTACTTGTTTCAATCTGCAAATCCTCTTGCATCCCAACGCAAAATCGACAGCCATCAACTGCCAATACCTCGCTTTACTGGCACATGCGAGCCTGTCGACTATAAAGAATGAGTGGTCAGGTCTTCCGTGGTCGGTTCGGTCGCGGGAGTGGCTCTTTCATTTACCGCGGGTCGTCCTATGAACAATCCTGGGAAACGCGTGTTGCCGTTGGCTTTTTTCGTTGCTTTGCTGGCGGGCTGTGCCAGTCCGCCGCCACCTCCACCTGTTGCACCACCGCCACCGCCGGAACGTACTTGCCAAGTCCTCGAAAACACAGAGGTTGCCGGTGATATGTATGTCGACGGGCAGGTCACTCGCCACATCACCACCACCCGTTGCGTCACGCAATAGCGCCGGCGGGGCGTTAGTCCCGGATTGAGCGGATTGTGCTGACCTCCTGTGGGAGCGAGCTTGCTCGCGAATGCGGTGTATCAGTCACCGATAATGTTGACTGAGATGAAGCCTTCGCGAGCAGGCTTGCTCCCACAGGGTGGGTGTGTGTCAGCAATGGGAATCAGGACAGGAACCCGCCATCCACATTCAGCGCAACGCCGGTGGTGTAGCTCGATGCGTCACTGGCCAGGTACAACACCGCGCCAGCCATTTCGCTCGGATCCGCCACGCGCTTGAGCGGGATCTGGGTCAGTGCCTGCTTGAGAATCGCATCGTTTTTCACCAGCGCCGAGGCAAATTTGGTGTCGGTCAGGCCCGGCAGCAGGGCATTGCAACGGATGCCGAACTGCGCGCATTCCTTGGCGAAGACCTTGGTCATGTTGATCACGGCGGCCTTGGTCACCGAGTAGATGCCCTGGAAAATCCCCGGCGAAATGCCGTTGATCGAGGCAACGTTGATGATGCTGCCGCCACCGTTTTCGCGCATCAGCTTGCCGGCTTCAACCGACATGAAGAAGTAGCCGCGAATGTTCACGTCGACGGTTTTCTGGAACGCGCCGAGATCGGTGTCGAGGACGTTGCAGAACTGCGGGTTGGTCGCGGCATTGTTGACCAGAATGTCGAGGCGGCCGAACTGTTCCTTGATTCCGGCGAACACTTGGGCAATCTGCTCCATCTCACCGATGTGGCACGCGACCGCAGTGGCCTTGCCGCCTGCGGCGATGATCGCGTCGGCAACGTGTTGGCAGCCGTCGAGTTTGCGGCTGGAAACAATGACGTGGGCGCCTTGCTGGGCCAACAGTTTGGCAATGGCTTCACCGATGCCACGGCTGGCGCCGGAGACGAATGCGATTTTGCCGTCGAGGTCGAACAACTGAGTCTTGGACATAAGGGTTCCTGAGTGTGGGCCGTCAGAGGCTCGATTTCGAAATGACTTGCAGGCTCATCTGCTCGAGCAGTTTGTTCATGTGAATGAACTGCGCGAAGCGTTTGTCCTGGGTCTGGCCATGGTAGAAGCGGTAGTAGATCTGCTGCACGATGCCGGCCAGGCGGAACAGGCCGTAGGTGTAGTAGAAATCGAAATTGTCGATCTGGATGCCCGAGCGCTCGGCGTAGTAATCGACGAACTCGCGGCGCGTGAGCATGCCTGGCGAGTGGCTCGGCTGGCGGCGCATCAATTGCACCGGCGCAGGGTCATCCGCCTGAATCCAGTAGGCGAGGGTGTTGCCCAAGTCCATCAGCGGATCGCCGAGGGTGGTCAGTTCCCAGTCGAGCACACCGATGATCTGCATCGGGTTGTGCGGGTCGAGGATAACGTTGTCGAAGCGGTAGTCGTTGTGGACGATGCTTGAGGTCGGGTGGTCGGCGGGCATCTTGTCGTTGAGCCAGACTTTCACTGCTTCCCAGTGCGGCGCGTCCGGGGTCAGGGCTTTTTCGTAGCGTTCGCTCCAGCCTTTGATCTGGCGCGCGACGTAGCCTTCCGGCTTGCCGAGATCGCCGAGGCCGCAGGCGTTGTAATCGACACGGTGCAACTCGACGAAGCGGTCGATAAAGCTTTTGCACAGCGCTTCGGTTTTCGCTGAATCCAGACCCAGTTCCGGCGGCAACTCAGAACGCAGGATGATCCCGTTGACCCGTTCCATCACGTAGAACTCGGCGCCGATCACTGATTCGTCGGTGCAGTGCACGTAGGCTTTCGGGCAATAGGGGAAACCGTCGCGCAACTGATTGAGAATGCGAAATTCGCGGCCCATGTCGTGGGCGGATTTGGCCTTGTGGCCGAACGGCGGACGGCGCAGGACGAATTCCTGATCCGGGTATTCCAGAAGATAAGTCAGGTTCGACGCACCGCCCGGAAACTGACTGATCTGTGGTGTGCCGTTGAGGCCCGGAATGTGCGCCTTGAGGTACGGGTCGATCAGGCTGGCATCGAGTTCTTCGCCCGAGCGGATACGGGTGGACTGGTCAGTAAGCGCCATGCTTATCCCTTCTGCTTATTTTGGAGGCCAGACATCATTGGCTAATCTAATGGCGCGCCCGATTGCTCACAAGCGCGGACAGGTCTTATAGGTTAGCGTGTTGCCGGATAATCAGCGTTCCGAATAAGCAGATCGAGCCCTTGGGTTAAAGCGATCGCAGCTCAGTGCACCCGCTGGTTACTGTGCCTTGGCGGCAGCGCGATCGGGGTTAGCACCGGCTGCCCGGAGAAGAATGCCACGAGGTTTTTCCCCACCAATTCCACCGTGCCCTGGGTAGCTTCCGGTGAGAGACCGGCCACGTGGGGCGTGAGCAGTACGTTGCTGAGGGATTTCAGAGCATCCGGCACTTGCGGCTCATGGTCGAATACGTCCAGGGCGGCGCCGGCAATTCGCCGTTGTTCCAGCGCGCTGATCAGATCCGCCGTAGCGATCACACTGGCGCGGGCAATGTTGACGATGAACCCGTTCGGCCCGAGCGCATCCAGCACCGCCCGCGTGACCAGATGTTGAGTGCCGATGCCGCCGGGCGTGGCCACGATCAGAAAGTCCGAGGCCCGTGCCAGTTCGGTCGGCGTCGAACAGAAGGTGTACGGCACTTCGTTGCGCACCTGACGGCTGTGGTAGCTGACCGACATGTCGAAACCGAGGTTGGCACGTTTCGCGATCGCCAGGCCTACCGCACCCAAACCCAGAATTCCCAAGCGTTTGCCGGCCAGCGACGGACGCATGATTTTCGGCCATTCACCGCGTCTGACCGCCGCATCGCAACGCGGAATGTCACGGACCAGAGCCAGCAACATCGCCATGGCATGGTCAGCCACGGAAGAGGCGTTGACCCCGGCGCCATTGGTCACGGTAATTCCGCGATCACTGGCGGCTTGCAGATCGACCTGCTCATAACCGGCACCGATCACGGTGATGATCCGCAGCGCCGGCAGCGCAGCTATTTCGGCGGCGGTCAGGCCCAGCGGGCCGCGGGTCAACACCGCATCGATGCGACTGCCGTGGGTGGCGATGGCTTGCGCACGTTCTGCCGGCGTCGGCGCCAGAATCAGGTGAAAGCCCTGATGTTCGAGAATCGGCAAATAGTCATTGATGGTTTCAACCAGTACCAGAACGGTGGCGGGCATTGCGCGGCTCCTGAGATCAATGGCGGTTCGGTCGCGAAAGTCGTGTCAGAGTGCTGATTCCAGAGCGGTTTGGCAATGCTGGCCGCAGTCCCGCTTCAAGCAGTGTAGCGGCGTCTCAGGTCACGTACTGAGCGATGCCGTTGCCGAACGACCAGTTTTCTTTTTTGACTTCCACCAGATTGATGAACACGTCTTCCAGCCGCACCGCCAGATGCGTGTGCAGGCTCTCGGCGATGGTTTTGAACAGCAGCTGTTTCTTTTCTACCGTGCGTCCTTCGCTGATGGTGATCTGAATGAACACCATCCCGTCGGTGCGCTGGATTCCAAGGTATTGCGGGTCGTAGACGAAGTGTCGGGCGTCATGCTCGGCGAGGATCTGGAAATTGTCGTGCTCGGGCACATCGATGCAGCTGCGCAGCGCGGCATAAATATGTTCGCCGACGCGCTTGGCGAAGCTGGGGTCGGGGTTTTGCTGGATGTCGACGCGGACAAGTGGCATGGGCAGGCTCCGTGGGGTAGGGGGCTTATCTCACGCTAGATCATGCCGGCCAGAATGAAAGTATTTCGCTGTCTGAGGCGACCTACGAAATTCGCGGATTTTGCCTACAAATTTGGCGGATTGATCTGCTATCGGGCAATCGATGAGTACGAAATCATAAGGGCACTAAGCTGCCCGTCAGCGATTGCCAGCAGCCAAGGAAGGCGAATGCTCAAGAACAACCGCGAATATCTGGAGCTGGAAAGGCTGGAGAACGAGTCAAGGAAGCTGGTGGCTGAAAGACAGAAGCTTCTGGCGGAAGAAAAAAAGCTGAATAGAGAGACGAGTTTTTATCCGCTCGCAGTATTAGCGGGAGTAGCGACAGCAGTCACTGCAATAGCAGGCGTTTTCTTCAAGCTGTGATTATTCGCATTTTACTGCTTTCAGACCATGACCCAGAAAGGAAATCAACATGAGTACCTATGATCGCAAAGCCAGAATGGAAGAAATGGAGCGGGAACACGATGAGTGGGCTGAAAGAGTACGCATTAAAAACAAGGGCGATATGTTCCCGGTCTGGGCGACGCTAGCGTTTGGAATCTTTTGCTGGTCACTTGGATTCTTGTTGGGTAGATCGATCTGATCTGTTTATCTCGACAAGATTCGGCGCAGATACCTTTCAGAAAACGACATGTCACTTGCTCATTGACGACAGGCATTTTCCCGAAAACGACAACCCGTTAATCTGCTCCGCACAACCATTCCTCAGCTAAGTCTTTGCTTCTGTTGATTTATCGCGGAGAATCGCGCCCCTGTTTCGGCCGGAGCATGTCTGTCGGTTTTTTCCGACGCGTCCTGACCGAGTGGCAAGTGACCGGAATGCGGAGATCCGACCGGATGAATGATCAGGCCAAAAGCGTCGACCAGCGCTTTGACGCAGCAGCACCAGCCGAGCTGTCGAGCTGGAATCGCCAGGACACCACCTGGATGTTGGGACTGTTTGGGACGGCCATCGGCGCCGGCACCCTGTTTTTGCCGATCAACGCAGGACTCGGTGGTTTCTGGCCACTGGTGATCCTCGCGCTGCTGGCGTTCCCGATGACGTTCTACGCGCACCGGGGCCTGACCCGCTTTGTATTGTCCGGTCGCGAAGGCGCCGACATCACCGAGGTGGTCGAGCAGCATTTCGGCATCAAGGCCGGCGCGCTGATCACATTGCTGTACTTCTTCGCGATCTTTCCGATCCTGCTGATCTACAGCGTTGGCCTGACCAACACGGTCGCGAGTTTCCTCGAACACCAACTGCACATCACGCCGCCACCGCGCGCCCTGTTGTCGTTCGTGCTGATTCTCGGTTTGCTGGCCGTCGTGCGTTGCGGCGAGCAGGCAATCGTCAAGGCCATGAGCCTGATGGTCTATCCGTTCATCGTCGCGCTGCTGTTTTTGGCGGTCTACCTGATCCCGCACTGGAACGGCGGCATCCTCGCCACTGCTTCGCACGTGCCGGCACCGTCGGCCTTGCTGCACACGCTGTGGCTGGCCATCCCGGTAATGGTGTTCTCGTTCAACCATTCGCCGATCATCTCGGCGTTCGCCGTGGACCAGAAACGTCGTTACGGCGTGCATGCCGAAGAGCGCAGCTCGCAGATCTTGTCCCGCGCCCACGCGTTGATGGTGCTGATGGTGCTGTTCTTCGTCTTCAGCTGCGTGTTGACCCTGTCGCCTGAGCAACTGGCTGAAGCGAAAGCGCAGAACCTGTCGATCCTGTCGTACCTGGCCAACCACTTCAGCAATCCGACCATTGCGTTCGCTGCGCCGTTGATTGCATTCGTGGCGATCTCCAAGTCGTTCCTCGGCCACTACATTGGTGCCAGCGAAGGCCTCAAAGGTTTGATCGTCAAGAGCGGCAAGCGTCCGAGCGCCAAAGCACTGGACCGCATCGTTGCCGCGTTCATGCTGGTGGTGTGCTGGATCGTCGCGACCCTGAACCCGAGCATCCTCGGCATGATCGAAACCATCGGTGGCCCGGTCATCGCGGCGATCCTGTTCCTGATGCCGATGTACGCGATCCGTAAAGTGCCGGCGATGGCGCGTTATCGTGGTCAGGCGTCGAACGTGTTTGTCACTGCCGTAGGTCTGGTGGCGATTTCGGCGTTGATTTATTCGTTGACGGCGTAAGCCAGAATACGCAATTGACGCAGGAACAATGGCCGCTGTGCGTGATGCGCACAGCGGCTTTTTTTCGTCCGGAGATTGGCGATTGAACAGGTGTATTTCAGCGGCGAATCCGCTACATTTTCCGGCCGCTCTCCGCATGGTGAATTCGCTTCATGTCTCTTGCACTCGAACGTCTGGTCGCTGGCACGCCGATCCCTTTCGCTGGAAACCGCGTCACCGTGGTCAGCCCCGAACTGGCCGCTCGGTTTCAGCCCGGTGACCATCTGCTGGTCGAGCAGGTCAGTGGCGAACTGCTGCTGATTCCAGTGGCGGATCAGCAAGCGGCGTCCGTGGCGATAGAGCGGGCGGCGGCTGCGTTCACAGCATTGGCGGCTGTGTCCGATGAGTCCATCAGTCAATTCTTTGATCTGTTCGCGCAACGCCTGGAAACCCCCGATGGCTGGGCGCAGATCGAAGCCGCCAACCAGGCCGATATTGAACGGGCCAAGGCTCGCGGTCGTTCCACCACCCGTTTGCTCGCCGATGAACGCATGCGCCGCGACATGATCGCCGGCCTGCGCGCCTGGCGTGATGCGGCGGCAACGCGCGGCAAAGTCATCAGCAGCGTCGAGCATGATGGCTGGAAGGTCGAGCAAGTGGTTTCACCGCTGGGCATCGTGGCCTTTGTCTTTGAAGGGCGGCCGAACGTGTTTGCCGATGCGGCCGGGGTCTTGCGCACCGGCAACACCGCCGTGCTGCGCATTGGCAGCGATGCATTGGGCACAGCGCAAGCCATCGTCACCCACGCCTTGAACCCGGCACTGGCCGATGCCGGTTTGCCGGCCGGCGCGGTGTCGCTGGTGGAAAGTGTCAATCACGCCGCCGGTTGGGCGATGTTTGCCGATCGACGTTTATCGCTGGCGGTGGCGCGCGGTTCGGGGCGAGCGGTCAGTCAACTGGGCAGCATCGCTCAGCAGGCCGGCACCGCGGTGAGCCTCCACGGCACGGGCGGTGCTTGGCTGGTTGCTGATCGCGATGCCGATGCCAAGCGCTTCGCCGCCGTGGTGCGCAACTCGCTGGATCGCAAGGTGTGCAACACGCTGAATGTCTGCTTGATCCAGCGTGAGCGTGCGGCTGAACTGGTGCCGTTGTTCCTCGAGGCATTGCAGCAAGCTGGTAATGCTCGGGGGCAGGGCTGCAAATTGCACATCGTCGAAGGCAGCCAGGGTTGCCTGCCGAGCGAGTGGCAGCAGGCGACGGTCGAAGTTTATCGCGCCGGGGGTTATCAGACCGAAGCACTGGCCGAACCCTTGGCGCAGTCCGAGTTGGGTCGCGAGTGGGAGTGGGAGGAAACCCCGGAAGTCAGCCTGATGATTGTTGACGATCTGGATCAGGCGATTGCGCTGTTCAACCGCTACAGCCCGCAATTCACTGTGTCGTTGATCAGTGAGGACGCTGTGGCTCATGAGCGTTTTTACAATGCGGTAAACGCGCCGTTCGTAGGCAATGGCATCACCCGTTGGGTGGATGGTCAGTACGCGCTGAATAAACCGGAGTTGGGGCTTTCGAACTGGGAAAGCGGGCGGTTGTTTGCGCGCAGTGCGATTTTGTCGGGCGACGGCGTATTCACCGTGCGCAGCCGCATGACCCAGGTCGATCTCACGGTAAAACGCTGATATCCCCGGCAACACAGCCCCCTCAATGTAGGAGCTGCCGAAGCTGCGATCTTTTGATGTTGGTTTTTCAAGATCAAAAGATCGCAGCCTTCGGCAGCTCCTACAGGGGGTGTTTCAGGCTGCGTCAGCGCTGTTTGCGTAAACCGCGCAGGTCGTCGGTTGCTCGGCCAGTGGCACAAAGGTACGGCGGTCGGAGGACAGCGCATCGATCGAGCCGGTCTCGATGTCATACACCCAGCCATGCAGGTTCAGCAGGCCTTTCTCCTGAGCCAGACGCACGCTCGGGTGAGTCTGGATATTCGCCAGTTGCGCGATCACGTTTTCGCGCACCATCGAACTCAACTTCGCGGCGTCACTGGCATGGGTGCGCGCCTCATTCATCACCTTCGCCGACTCGGCATGTTGCAGCCAGCCACTGACAGCGGGCAGATGATCCATGCATTTGCACTGCGCAATCGCGGTCATCGCGCCGCAATCGGAGTGGCCGCAGATCACGATGTCGGTCACGCCAAGCACTGCCACGGCATATTCCACCGTCGCCGAAACACCGCCCGGATGCGGGCTGTAGGACGGAACGATATTGCCGGCGTTACGGATGACGAACAGCTCGCCGGGTTCTTGCTGAGTCAGCAGTTCCGGCACTACACGGCTATCAGAGCAGGTGATGAACAGCGTCCCTGGTTGCTGGGTAGTCGCCAGGTGCTTGAACAATTCGCTGCGTTGCGGAAAAGCTTCGTTCTGGAATTTCAGGAAACCGTCGATCAGGGCTTTCATGGGCGTGTTCTCTTTGATGGAGATCGGATGGCCCGCACGCGGGTGCGGGCCGGGGCACATCAGAACGGACGCAGGGGCAGGAATTTGCCGTCGAGGGTGACCACGGCGCGGGAGCCGCCTTCCGGGTCCTCGACTTTCTTGATGTCGAGTTTGAAGTTGATGGCGCTGATGATGCCGTCGCCGAACTGCTCGTGAACCAGCGCTTTAAGGGTGGTGCCGTAGATCTGGATCATCTCGTGGAAACGGTAGATGGTCGGGTCGGTCGGTACACCACTGAGGCTGCCACGCAGAGGGATGATCTGCATCGCCGCGACGTCTTCAGCGCTCAGCTCCAGCTTTTGGCCGACCACTTGCGCGGCGTTTTCCGGCAGTGGGTGTTGGCCAAGAAGGGCGGCAGTAACGTAGGCCAGGCTGAGGCCGGTGCCGTCGGCGAGGTCCTGCCACGACAGATTTTTGCCTGCCTTGGCGTCGAGAATGCGGGTGGTCAGGGCCAGGCTGTTGTCGTTGTAGGCGTGGGACTGTTGCATGGTGACACTCCTTTCAGGGTTGGCTTGCTGTGTGGGAGCCATCTTCTGCCGAATGATTCATAGCGTCCAAGATCGATATACAATGCTTTGCATAAGCCCTGCCTATAGATGGTGTGTCCATGTTGCTGCGACATTTGCGTTATCTGCTGGCCGTCGCCGATCACGGCGGCTTCACTCGCGCGGCGGAGGCGCTGCATGTGTCGCAGCCGACCCTGTCGCAGCAGATCCGCCAACTCGAGGAAACCCTGGGCGTGAACCTGTTCGACCGAACCTCGCGCACGGTCAAACCCACCGATGCTGGCGAGGCTTATATCGAATGTGCGCGGCGGGTATTGGTGGAGCTGGAGGCCGGGAAGCGTGCATTGCATGACGTGAAAGATTTGTCTCGCGGCAGCTTGCGCCTGGCGATGACGCCGACGTTCATGGCGTACCTGGTCGGGCCGTTGGTGCGTGACTTCACCGCGCGTTATCCAGGCATTCATCTGCAGATTTTCGAATTGTCGATGGACGACATCGAGGCGGGGCTGGCGGATGATTCGCTGGACGTCGCGATTGCGTTCACGCCGGTGCGGCATGCGGACATCGAATGCATTCCGGCGTTTACCGAGACGCTGGGGATTATGGTGGGGCGCGAGCATCCGCTCTATGACAGCCACTCGCGGCTGACTGCGGATGACATTGCTTCTTTGGGCTTCGCCTTGTTGGCGCCAGACTTCATCACGCGCTTATCGGTGGATGAGTATTTTCGTCAGCACGGGATTACGCCCAAGGTGCGGATCGAGGTGAACTCGGTGAGTACGTTGCTGGAGGTGGTGCGGTGTTTGCCCATGGCAACCATGTTGCCGCAGGCGATTGCGAGCGAGGATCGGGCGCTGCGCAGGTTAGACGTCGACAGTGATGCGCCGCAGCGTGGGGCGGCGTTGTTGCGGCGCAAGAACAACTATCACAGCGCAGCGGCGGAGGCATTCATGGAGTTGGTGCTGGAAACAAAGAATCATTGAACGGCGCCGTCCCTGTACGAGTGGTGGTTCTGTTCCGGCCAATAAAAAGGGCCTGCTTCTTAATCGGAAGCAGGCCCTTTCTTTATTGAAGTTTAGAGTCAGCAGAACCGATCAATCACCCGAACTTCATTCTTGTTCTGCATCGAGTCCCACGCCTGTTTCAGCGTTTGCAGAACATTACCGATGAAGTCCTTGTCAGCCGCGGCTTTCTTGCCAACATAACCGTGGCCACGGCGGTACATCTTCAGGCGGGCCAGCAGGTTCTGATGGTTACGGTCGAATTCGTCTTCACCAGCATGGGGCGCCAGGCAGTCGATATGCACCTGACCCGACTTGCTGATCCACAGAATATGGCTGTCGTGGCTGTCTTTTTGCGCAGCGAACATACGAGCCAGTTCTTCGATAGTAGGTTGATTGTTCAGATTCATAATATTGCCCCTTGACCAGTTTGGTGATCTTTCAAAGTTGATTCGCTAATACAGGTAGCCCATCGGTTAGTTGATCCCTGGCACCGAAACCAGGACGTCAGCGCTCGCCCGCATGGAGTACGGGGTCGTGCATCTGTTGCATGTAGTCGTGTTGAATAACTGCTACGCAATAGCGTCACAACGAAGAGAAGCAGCGAAAACCGGGAGGCTCCTTGACGACATTTTCAGTGTCGACCACAAGCGTCTTGAGAATTTTCGCCAGCGCTTCTCGTCCTTGTACTGGACGTTCAGGCCAGGTCAGCTTCTTCAATCTGCCTTGTGGGCAGCGTGTATCCGGAAAAAACAACTCGGCGGTCAGACGAGTTTGCTCAAGCGTGTTACCCGTGTTCCCGATCGGGGAACGTCTTCATCATGCAAAAGCAAAACGACGCCGTCAACGGTTTTGTAGTGATTATTTTCAAGCACTACATATTGTCGGACAAAGCTGTTTTGGAATGAGAAAGGATCCGTTCAGGTAACGGAAAAAGGCGTGTGGAGGCAGTAGAACGTGCACGGATAACCGTCCACTTCGCGCTGGTGCCGGGTGAAATCGCCGCCGGTCAATTCAGGGATCAGCCCGGCCCAGAAGCGTTGCGCGGGCAGATTGGCGTTGATATGGAAAATCTGCCATTGACCGGGGATGCGCTTCAAGAGGGCAGAGACGACAAACTGCGCGATGCCTTGGCCACGAAAGCGCCGGGCAATGAAGAAGTAGCCGATATTGTGTTGTGCACCGGCAACATGAACCTCGTCATCGACGGTCACGAAACCCGCCAGTTCGCCGTCGACGTGGATCAGGAATGGTTGAGTGGTCGGGCGGCGCCAGTAGTCGATTTTTGCCTGGATGGAGAAGAAACCGTGCCCGGCGAGTTTCAACGGCAGCCATTCGCTGAAGTCGTACATGTAGAACTGCATAAGGTTTTCGATGATTTGCAGTTCATCGCGTTGAGCGGGGTGCAGATCAATGTTGGGCATGCGCCGAGTTCCTGAAAGTGATGAACCTTGCAGAAACAGTAGCGGGTTTTACCTGGCGGCCGGTTTCGCTGCGCGCTTGCTGGTGCCGGTGGTTTTGCTGCGGGTTGATTTGCGTTTCTTTTTCCACGGTGCAGACGCTTTGCCAGCAGGAGGCGGTCCGCTGATGGTCAGGCTGAGGCTGGAGCAGCGTGCAACCTGTTTGCTCATCCATGCTGCCTGCTTGGTGACGAACTCTTCCAGGCTCATCTCGCCGCTTTGCACCATGTCCAGCGCCTGTTCCCAAATCGCCGTCGTACCAGGATCGGCAATCGCCCGGGGCACCGCGTCGATCAAACTGAACGCGGCGGGCGTGGCGGCCAGCGCCTTGCCGTTTTTCACCAGATAACCGCGATCCAGCAAACCCTGAATGATCGACGCACGGGTGGCTTCAGTGCCGATGCCGGTGGTGTCCTTGAGCTTCTGTTTGAGCAGCGGATCTTCGACCAGTTTGGCGACGTTTTTCATCGCTTTGATCAGATCGCCCTCGGTGTAGGGTTTCGGTGGTTGCGTCCACAGATCCTTGAGTTTCACCGCGGCGATGGCACATTCGACGCCTTGGCTCAGGGCCGGCAACGTTTGCGGGGCAGGGGCTTCGCGGCCCTTGGCCGGTGCGAGCGCCTCTGGCAGGGCGCGCTTCCAGCCCGGCTCGATGATCTGCTTGCCGACCGCGCGCAAGGCTTGGCCGGCGCAATCGAAATCGGCCTGGGTGCGATCGTATTCGTGATTGGGCAGAAACTGCGCCAGGTAACGTGCGCGAATCAGCGTGTAGACCGCGCGGTGCTTGCCGCTCAGGCGTTCGAGATTCTTCGCCGCTGCGGTGGGAATGATGCCGTGGTGCGCGCTGACCTTGGCGTCGTTCCAGGCCCGTGAGCGGCGCTGAGGTTCAAGAAACCCTTGCAGTGCTTCAAGGCCAGGATCGGCCTGACGCAGCGCCGCGAGAATCCCCGGCGCCTCGCTGTGTTGACTCAAGGGCAGGTAGCCGCAATCGCTGCGCGGATACGTGATGACCTTGTAGGTTTCATACAGCGCTTGGGCGATATCGAGCGTTTCCTGCGCACCGAGGCCGAGTTTCTTCGAGCAGACTTCCTGCAAGGTGCCGAGATCGAAGGGCAGGGGCGCCACTTCGCGCATGCGCTCGGTTTTCAGCTTGACCCCCCGTGCACTGGCAGCGCTGCCGATTGCCGCCGCTGCCTGTTGGGCCAATGCCTGATTGAGGCAACGATCCTGATCATCACAAACATCCGACGGCGCGCGCCATTGCGCGGTAAACGGCGTGCCGTTATGCAACAGATCCACATCAATCGCCCAAAACGGCACCGGTACGAAATCGGCAATGCTGCGGTCGCGATCAACAACAAGCCGCAATGTCGGCGTTTGCACCCGACCGACCGGCAGCACCCCTTGATAACCTGACTGTCGCCCGAGCAAGGTGAACAGGCGACTCATGTTCATGCCGATCAACCAGTCTGCCCGCGATCGCCCCAGCGCCGAGTGATACAGGCTGAACGTCTCGGCGCCCGGTTTCAGCGCGGCCAAGGCTTTGCGGATCGAGGCTTCGTCGAGTGCCGACAGCCACAAGCGGCGAATCGGCCCGCGGTAGCGGCAGTGCTCGACCAGTTCCCGGGCGATCATCTCGCCCTCACGGTCGGCGTCGGTGGCGATGATCAGTTCGCTGGCCTCGCCGAGCAGGCGTTTCACCGCTTTGTACTGGCTGGCGGTGCGCGGCTTGACGGTCATCTTCCACTTGTCCGGAATGATCGGCAGATCCGCCAGTACCCAGCGCTTGTAGCGTGCGTCATAAGCATCCGGCGGAGCGGTTTCGAGCAAGTGGCCGATGCACCAGGTCACCGTGACATCCGTTCCCAGCCAGCAGCCGTCGCCCCGACGCTTGGCGCCGAGCACGGCCGCAATGTCTTTGGCCTGGGAGGGTTTTTCACAGAGGTACAGCCGCATAACCACCATCGTCGATCAAGGTCGGAACAGGCGCACAGAATGGCTGGACTTGAAGCGTGGGGCAACTTTTATCTGTATGGATATACAGATAAAACGTTGCGGGAAATCTCGCGGAGACCCTCGCGGTGGCGGAGCGCCGGGTCATTGGCCGTTCGGCTGTAAGTCCACCCGCATCGGCACCTATGGGCTATACCTGAATCGGTCTCTTCGCCGTACACAGGAGAACCCCAATGAAAACCTCTGGCCCCAGTCCCGTCATCAACCTCGAGCAGCTTGCCGGCTGCCTGCTGGTGAAATTCCACGGCATCCAGGTCGCCGCGTCTTCCCACGTTCTGGTCCTCAACGAAGCCAATTACCCGCCGGTCTATTACGTCCCTCGCGAAGACATCGACGCTAAGTATTTCGCCCGCACCGATCACACCAGTTATTGCCCGTACAAGGGCGATGCCAATTACTTCAGCCTGCAAGTGCCGGGGCATGAGGGCGCGAACGCCGTGTGGACTTATGAGAACCCGAAAGTGTCGGTGGCGCCGATCCGCGACTACGTGGCGTTTTATCCGGATCAGGTGAAGTTCGAGGTGATCAAGGCTGAGGCCTGACAAAAAAAATGGCGAGGGAGCAAAATCCCTCGCCACTTCGAACGCGTTTAGTTCTTGTCGAGATCGATATTCTTCGTCTCACGCAAACAGATCATCCCCACCACCAGGCTGACCCCGGTAATCAGCACCGGATACCACAGCCCGTAGAAAATATCCCCGGTGTACACCACCAGCGCAAATGACACCGTCGGCAGGAACCCGCCGAACCAGCCATTGCCGATGTGGTACGGCAGCGACATCGAGGTGTAGCGAATGCGCGTCGGGAACAGTTCGACCATCAGCGCCGCGAGCGGGCCGTAGCACATGGCGCTGATGATGATCAGCGCCACGATCAGGGCGACGATCATCGGCTTGTTGATCTGCTGCAAATCCGCCTGTTGCGGGTAACCGGCGAGGGTGATCGCACCGCGCAATGCCGCTTCATCATAGCCGTCGAGTTTTACGTCGCCGACGCTGATTTGTACCGCACTGCCAGCCGGCGCAGCGACGCTCGAGTAAGGCAGGCCTTGCTTGACCAGAAAGGTTTTCGCCTTGTCGCAGGGGCTGTCGAATTTGGCTTTGCCGACCGGATCGAACTGAAAGGTGCAGGTTGCCGGATCCGCCATCACGGTGATCGGCGCCTGACGGCTGGCTTGATCGATCGCCGGGTTGGCGTAGTGCGCGAGGGATTTGAAGATCGGAAAGTACAGCGCCGTGGCCAGCAACAGACCAAGCATCAGCACCGGTTTACGCCCGACCTTGTCCGACAGCCAGCCGAAAATGATAAAGAACGGCGCGCCGATCACCACGCTGATGATCAGCAAGGTGTTGGCCACCGCCGGGTCCATTTTCAGGAACTGGGTGAGGAAGAACAGCACGTAGAACTGCGCGGCGTAAAAAGTCACCGCTTGCCCGGCGTTGATGCTGAACAGAGCGATCAGCACGACTTTGAGGTTGTCCCATTTGCCGAAGGATTCGCGGATCGGCGCTTTCGAGGTTTTGCCTTCCTCTTTCATTTTCAGGTAGGCGGGCGACTCGTGCAGGCTCAGGCGAATCCAGGTGGAAATACCCAGCAGCACGATCGACAGCAGGAACGGAATGCGCCAGCCCCAGACTTCAAACTGATCGCCGGTGAAATAGCGGCAACCGAGCACCACCAGCAGCGACAGCAGCAGACCGAGGGTCGCGGTGGACTGAATCCAGCTAGTGTGGAAACCGCGTTTGCCGATGGGCGCGTGTTCCGCCACGTAGGTCGCCGCGCCGCCGTATTCGCCGCCGAGCGCCAAACCCTGGAGCATGCGCAGCACCACCAGAATGATCGGCGCGGCGATGCCGATGCTGGCGTAGGTCGGCAGCAGACCGACGCAGAAGGTCGCGACACCCATCAGAATGATCGTCGCGAGAAAGGTGTATTTGCGCCCGATCATGTCCCCCAACCGACCGAACACCAACGCTCCGAACGGCCGCACGATAAAGCCTGCGGCGAAGGCCATCAGCGCAAAGATGAACGCCGTGGTGTCGTTGACCCCGGCGAAAAACTGTTTGCTGATCACCGCCGCGAGGGCGCCGTAGAGGAAGAAGTCATACCACTCGAACACCGTGCCCAGCGATGAGGCGAAGATGACTTTGCGTGTATCCGGGCTGGTTTCCGCGCTGCGCACGGCGTCCAGCGGCTGAGCGTGTTCTGACATATCGGTATCCCTCACAGTGATTGTTTTTGTTGTTCCACTGGTGTTGCGTGTCCGGGTGATGCGCGATGCCGTGATTCTGCTGTTGATTATTGTGGGAGCGAGCCTGCTCGCGAAGGCATCGTGTCAGTCAACGTTTATGTTGAATGTGCTACCGCATTCGCGAGCAGGCTCGCTCCCACATTTGGACTGTGTACAGGTCCAGCCAGGATCAGCTGTGCAGCCTTCTCCGCAATCATCAGCGTAGGCGAACATGTATTGCCCGAGGTGATGCGCGGCATGATCGAAGCGTCGGCGATGCGCAAACCGGGCACGCCGTGAACGCGCAATTGCGCATCGACCACCGCCTCGCCGTCATTGCCCATGCGACAGGTGCCGACCGGGTGGAAAATCGTTGTGCCGATGGTCGCCGCCGCTTGCTGCAGTTCCTCTTCACTTTGCAGACTCGCGCCGGGCAGGTATTCCACCGGTTTGAACCCTTGCAGGGCAGGCGCGTTGACGATGCGGCGGGTCAGGCGAATCGCATCTGCCGCGACGCGCAAATCTTCCGGATGGCTCAAATAGTTGGGCTGAATCAGCGGCGCTTCCTGGGGATTCGCCGAACGGATTTCGATCCGCCCACGACTCTGCGGACGCAAATCGCACACCGACGCGGTGAAGGCCGGGAAGCTGTGCAACGGTTCGCCAAAGCGCTCCAGCGACAGTGGCTGCACGTGATATTCCAGATTCGACGAGGTCTGCTCCGGCCCCGACCGCGCAAACGCGCCCAGCTGACTTGGCGCCATCGACAACGGCCCGCTGCGGTCATACAGATAACGCAGGCCCATGCCCATCTTGCCCCACACGCTACCGGCGATCTGGTTCAGCGTACGGGCGTTTTCCAGTTTGTAGATCAGGCGCAATTGCAGGTGATCCTGCAGGTTGCCGCCAACACCCGGCAGCTCGTGAATCACGCCGATACCCAAACGTTCGAGCAGCGGTCGCGGGCCAATCCCGGAGCGCTGCAGAATGCTCGGAGACCCCACGGAGCCCGCGCACAAGACAATCTCCTTGCGCGCCTTGAACTGTTTGGTCTGACCTTCGTGCCGCGCGCTGATTCT
Source organism: Pseudomonas sp. WC2 (assembly GCF_050586545.1). Lineage (NCBI taxonomy): Bacteria > Pseudomonadati > Pseudomonadota > Gammaproteobacteria > Pseudomonadales > Pseudomonadaceae > Pseudomonas > Pseudomonas sp. WC2. The sequence continues at coordinate 171,303 of NZ_JBOBDR010000006.1, forward strand.
CGAAGCGCGACCGTCCTCCAGCAGAACCCGATCCACCTCAACCCCGGTCAGTACCGTCAGATTCGGGCGGTTACGCACCGGTTTCAAAAACGCCTTGGCCGCATTCCAACGCACCCCGGCCTTCTGATTGACCTGAAAGTAGCCGCAACCCTCGTTGTCGCCCTGATTGAAATCGTCGATGCTGGCGATGCCGCTTTGCTCGGCAGCGTTGCGAAACGCGTCGAGAATCGGCCACGACAAGCGCTGTTGCTCCACTCGCCATTCACCCTTGGCACCGTGAAAATCAGCGGCGCCGGCGAAGTGGTTTTCGCTCTGTTTGAACAGCGGCAGCACATCCTTCCAGGCCCAGCCCGGGTTGCCCTCGGCCGCCCAGCCGTCATAGTCGTTGGCCTGGCCGCGCATGTAGATCATGCCGTTGATGGAAGAACAGCCGCCCAGCACTTTGCCGCGCGGATAACTCAGCGCGCGGCCATTGAGGCCGGGTTGTTGTTCGGTCTTGAAGCACCAGTCGGTGCGCGGATTGCCGATGCAGAACAGGTAACCGACAGGGATGTGAATCCAGGCATAGTTGTCGCGTCCGCCGGCTTCGAGCAGCAACACGCGCTGCTGCGGATCCGCCGACAGCCGATTGGCCAGCAGGCACCCGGCAGGGCCGGCGCCGACCACGATGTAGTCATATTCATCGAGGGAAGTCTGCATTCCCTGACCTCGCTTTTTGTTTTTATTGTCGGACACTCTAGTTGTTAGCTTTCGTCAAAAGAATGTTAGTTTTTGCGCAGCCGCTGTGCGTTTTCGAACAGCCTCACTAGACGATAGCCGACAAGGACACGCCATGTTCGACTGGAACGACCTGCGGTTTTTTCTCGAACTGCAACGCAGTGGCCGCCTGCTCACCGCCGCCCGCCGCCTCAACACCACGCACGCCACCGTCGCCCGCCACATCGAAGCCATCGAAAAAAGCCTCGGCACTGCGCTGTTCGTCCAGCATGCGCAAGGCTATGAGATGACCCCGGCGGGGGAGGCGCTGCTCAAGCATGCGGAGGCCATGGAGAATGTGGCGTTGTTGGCTCAGGAAGAAATCACCCAGTCGACCGCGCCGTTGGGCAAGATTCGCGTCGGTGTCACCGAAGGGCTGGGCATCAAGTTTCTCGCCAGTCGCATGATTGGCTTGTTCGAGCGCTATCCGGGACTGGAAGTGGAGCTGGTCGCGGTGCCGAGGTTTGTCAGCATCCTCAACCGCGAGGCCGAAATCAGCATTCATCTGGAGCGTCCGGCGGCGGACATGCTGGTCACGCGCAAACTTACTGACTATCGCTTGGCGTTGTACGCGAGCCAGGCCTACCTCGATAAAGCCCCGCCACTGCAAAGCCGTGAAGACCTCGGGCGGCATGCGTGGATCGGTTATGTCGATGATTTGCTGTTCAGTCAGGAGCTGATGTTTCTCAACAGTTTCTGCCGCAGCCCTCGCGTCGTGTTCCACAGCACCAGCGTCATCGCCCAGCAGGAAGCGGCGCGCTCAGGATTGGGGATAGCGGTTTTACCGTGCTACATGGCCGAGTCGGATCCGGATCTGGTTCCATTGCTGCCGGATGAAAGTATCGAGCGCAGCTACTGGATCAGCACGCGGCGCGAGTTGCACAAATCGGTGCGGTTGCGGGTGGTCTGGGATTATGTGGTGGGGTTGTGTGAGGCGGAGCAGGGGTTGCTGCTGGGCAGATCGAAGCCCGGCATCCGTTAATCGTTTTGGCTGTGCTGGTGTTGGCGCCGCTTTTGCTTGAATACCTCCAAGGCCCTTGGCAATGGAGAGCAGCAATGAGGGAATGGCTTACCGTTCGCGACATCAATGCGGACACCTTGAAGGCTATCAGTGAAGGCGTCTTACAGCATGGCCGAGCCTTGTCTGAGGCGCGCGGCGGGCAAGCTGAATCCATCGCCTGTGCGCTGATGGAGGAGGGAACACTGATCGGCGGGGCTACAGGCAGAACCGAATTCCGGCGCCTGTTCGTCAATTACCTGTGGATCGACGCGCAATGGCGCGGAACGGGGCTGGGTACGCAGGCGTTGCACAAGCTCGAGGCGTTAGCGATTGAAAGGGCATGCGTGGATGCCTTGATCGAAACGCTGGATGACGACGTCGCACGGTGGTACATCCGTTGCGGATATAGATTGATCGCGCATGTGCCTGAGTACTGCGGCCCGTGGAGTCGTCATACGCTCTTGAAAACGCTTAACGGAACCAATGGAAACGCCGCCGATGAGCAGTAGCGATCTGAGCAGTACACCCAAAACCGGCATGCTTCATCACGTTGAAATCAACGTCTCATCGCTGGAAGTCTCGCTGCGTTTTTGGCAGCCGTTGCTCTTGATGCTGGGTTATACGCAGCATCAAAACTGGCAAGCCGGGCGCAGCTTTATTCTCAACGGCACCTACCTGGTGTTCGTTCAGGCCAGCGATCTGCAACAGGGCTTTAACCGCCGGGGCGTGGGCTTGAATCATCTGGCGTTCCAGGCGGGTTCACAGGCGCAAGTGGAGGAAATGGCGGATTGGCTGCGAACGTCCGGTTTTCGTCTTCTCTACGAGAGCGTCTATCCGTACGCCGGCGGCCCGGAGCACTACGCCCTCTACTGTGAGGACCCGGACAAGATCAAAGTGGAGATCGTCGCGCCGGTGGTGCATGCACACCTTCAATCCCTTTCCTAGGACCGGCAGGAATGATGTCGCGAGCGGCGAGTGAAAACCGTTGCTCCTGCGAGACTTTGGCAAGAATGAACTTCTTCGTTGATTAATATACGGATATCCGTATATTCGGATTTCCGTATGTGTTGAGTCCCTCCGATGATCTCCCCCACCGAAGTCTTCAAGAGCCTCGCTGACGAAACCCGCGTCCGCGCCATGCTGCTCATCGCCGATCAAGGTGAGCTCTGCGTCTGCGAGTTGATGTGCGCACTCGGCGACAGCCAGCCGAAAATCAGCCGCCACCTCGCGCAACTGCGCAGCAATAGTTTGCTGCTTGATCGCCGTCAGGGTCAGTGGGTCTATTACCGCCTCAACCCGGAGCTGCCAGCGTGGGTTCGCGAAATTCTGCAAGTGACGTCCAAAGCCAACGCCGATTGGCTCCAGGACAATGCCGCGCGCCTGCAGAACATGGACGGTCGTCCGGTTCGCGAAACCGCCTGCTGCTGAGAAAGAAAAAACCATGCTAATTCTGTTTATGTGCACCGCCAACAGCTGCCGCAGCATCCTGTCCGAAGCCATGTTCAATCATCTGGCGCGCCCCGGATTCGAGGCCGTGAGTTCCGGAAGTTTCCCCAAGGGCCAAGTGTTGCCGCGCAGCCTATCGACGCTGCAACAGGCCGGCATTGCCATCGATGGCTTATCCAGCAAAGGCAATGACGCGTTCGAAGAGAATCCGCCAGATATTGTCATCACCGTCTGCGACAAGGCCGCCGGTGAGAGCTGCCCGGTGTATTTCGGCCCCGCGCTAAAAGCCCATTGGGGGCTGGCAGATCCCTCGGATGTGATCGGCGACGATGCCGCCGTGGACGCGGCATTTACTGCCACCCTGGCGATCATCGAGCGGCGCTGCGCGACTTTTCTCGGCCTGCCATTCAAAGCACTCAGCCGCGCTGAACTTCAGCGTGAGCTGGATCGTATCGGCTCTCTCTGAGCTGGAGGACATATGTCAGAACAACTGCCCCATCTTGATCATTCGCTGTTCGAAGGAGCGTCCCCTTTGGGCGAACACAAACCACGCATCCTGCTGCTCTACGGCTCGACCCGCGAACGCTCGTTCAGCCGTTTGCTGGTAGAAGAGGCCGCGCGCCTGCTCGAACACTTCGGTGCCGAAACACGCATCTTCAACCCGTCCGGTCTGCCGCTGCCCGACGACGTTCCGGTCGACCATCCCAAGGTTCAGGAGCTGCGCAATCTGGTGCTGTGGTCGGAAGGGCAGGTGTGGTGTTCACCCGAACGTCACGGCGCCATGTCTGCCGTGTTCAAGGCGCAGATCGACTGGGTCCCGCTGGAGCTCGGTGCCGTGCGCCCGACACAGGGCAAAACCCTTGCGGTGATGCAGGTCTGCGGCGGGTCGCAGTCGTTCAACGTAGTTAACCAGTTGCGCGTGCTGGGCCGCTGGATGCGCATGTTCACCATCCCCAACCAATCCTCGGTGCCCAAGGCCTACATGGAATTCGACGAGGCAGGGCGGATGAAACCGTCGCCGTTCTACGACCGTGTGGTTGACGTGATGGAGGAGTTGGTGAAGTTCACTGTGTTGTTGCGCGATCAGCAGACGCATCTGGTCGACCGCTACTCCGAACGCAAGGAAAGCGCCGAGCAACTGATGGCCCGGGTAAACCAGCGATCGATTTGAGCCAGCCAAGCTGCCCGTCGGGTATTGGCCGAGCGGCGAATTGCTGACGATCCCTGCAACTAAGTCCCCGCGCCACAGGTCATTCAATCAGCGGAGGTTGATTCAATTCGCACGACCTCGAACACCGAAGACGCTGCCCGTGGCCACTCATCTCGATCGTCGCAACAACCTGTCACTCGACAGTCTGAATTTCTTCCTCGCCGACGTGCGCGACGGGCTCGGTCCTTATCTGGCGATTTACCTGTTGGCGGTTCACCACTGGGACCCGGCCAGCATTGGTCTGGTCATGACCATCGCCGGGATCGCCGCGCTCATCACGCAAACGCCTGCGGGTGCGCTGGTCGATAACACGCGGCGTAAACGCGCCATCATCATTATTGCCGCGTTGCTGGTGACCGGCAGTTGTCTGCTGCTGCCGTTCGTGACGTCGTTCAGTCTGGTGGCGTTGACCCAGGCCCTCAGCGCTGTCGCCGCATCGGTTTTCGCCCCGGCCATTTCGGCGATCACCTTGGGGATCACCGGGCCGCGCGCCTTCACCCGACGCACGGGCCGTAACGAAACTTTCAACCACGCCGGCAACGCCTGCGCAGCGCTGTTGGCCGGGTTGTTCGCCTATCTGTTCGGGCCGGTCGCGGTGTTTTATCTGATGGCGGCGATGGCGGTTGCCAGCGTCGTCGCTGTCTCGTTTGTATCGCCAGAAGCCATCGACCACGATGTGGCCAGGGGGCTGGATCCGGGCGGCGCGGGGCATGGCACGCAACCGTCGGGTTTGTCAGTGCTGCTGACCAATAAACCGCTGCTGATGTTTGCCGTGTGCTGCGCGTTGTTTCACCTGGCGAACGCCGCAATGCTGCCGCTGGTGAGCCAGAAACTGGCGCAGGCCAATCTGCAGATGGCCACGCCACTGACGTCCGCCTGCATTGTTGCCGCCCAATTGGTGATGGTGCCGGTCGCGATGCTGGTTGGCGCCAAGGCCGATGTCTGGGGACGCAAGCCGCTGCTGCTCGCAGGCTTTCTGATCTTGCCGCTGCGGGGCGTGCTGTATGTCCTGTCTGACGACCCGTATTGGCTGGTCGCCGTGCAATTGCTCGACGGCGTTGGCGCGGGGATTTTCGGCGCACTGTTTCCGGTGGTGGTTAAAGATCTGACGTTGGGCACTGGGCATTTCAATGTCAGCCTCGGCGCACTCTCGACCGCGTTCGGCCTGGGCGCGGCATTGAGTAACGGCTTGGCCGGATTCGTCGTGCAGGCGGCGGGGTACAGCGCCGCATTCCTGACGTTGGCGGCAGTTGCGGCGGTGGCGTTGGTGCTGCTTTGGTTCGCTGTGCCGGAGACGATGCAGCGTTCAACGGCGGAAGCGGATGTGCGCCAGAACGACTTGCCGCCCGCGACAGTGCCCTGAAGACTGCCCACAATTACGCGCAGTCAGCTCGTTCAATCGTTCGCACACTGGCAAATGTCGATTCATGTCGGGCCTGATCCAGCGAAGTCTGCGGTTCGGCCAAAGTCGCTGGCGTTGGGGACTTGCGACTCATGTCAGAACCGAAGCGCTCATCGCTCGGGGGCACACCAAAGTACTCGCGATAGCATTTGGAAAAGTGCGGCGTGGACACAAATCCGCAGACGTACGCCAGCTCAACGATCGACATGGATGTCTGCTTGAGCAGTTGCCGCGCGCGAATCAGCCGCAGCCTCAAGTAGTAGCGTGACGGCGTGCATTGCACGTACTTCTGAAACAGCCGCTCCAGTTGCCGCCGCGACAGATCAACGTATTCGGCGAGCTTGTCGAGGTCGATCGGCTCCTCAAGATTGGCCTCCATCAACGCGACGATTTCCTGCAGCTTGGGCTGATGCGTGCCGAGCACATGCTTGAGTGGCACGCGCTGATGGTCCTGCTGGCTGCGGATGCGCTCGTAGACAAACATTTCCGAGATCGCGGCGCAGAGTTCACGGCCATGATCGCGACCGATCAGGTGCAGCATCATGTCCAGCGGCGCCGTGCCGCCGGAGCTGGTGAAGCGATTGCGGTCGAGGGTGAACAGACTGGTGCTGACACCAACGCGCGGGAAAGCTTCCTGCATGGCCGCGAGGAATTCCCAATGCACGCTGCATTCATAGCCATCAAGCAGCCCGGCTTTCGCCAGCGCCCAACTGCCGGTGCAGACGCCGCCCAGGCGTTTTGATTGCCGCGACAGGGCTTGCAGCCAGGTGATGTGCTCGCGGGTAATCACGCTCTGAATGCCGACCCCGCCGCAGACGATGACCGTGTCCGCCACGGAGGGATTCTTCCAATCTGCGTCCGGCGTGATCGGCAAACCGTCACTGGCCCAGACTGGCGCGCCACCGAGACTGAACGTGTGCCAGCGATACAGCGCGCGGCCGGTCAATTGATTGGCCATGCGCAAAGGCTCAACGGCGGACGCCAGCGACATCAGGGTGAATTTGTCCAACAGCAGAAAACCGATGGACTGAGTCTTGCCGTCGGGCATGGGGGCGTTCGATGACATCGAGATTGTCCTTGCAGAAAAACGATGGCGAGCCCCCAGCCTTGGCGTGGGGGGCATCAGTTCTGCTTACCCGGCAGAGGTGGCCTGAGCAGCGGGCGCAGGGTGGCGCGAGGTCAAGAGGCCGATGAAGGAAATCGCCAGCGCCAGGCCGATCGTCGTGGTGACTTCGGTGCGGTGTTGCGGGGTGATCATCATCACCGTCAACGCACCGCAAATGAACACGATCACCAACCAGGTCAGCCAAGGAAACAGCCACATGCGAAAGGTCAGTTCGACGTTGCGCTGACGCAGCACCTTGCGCATGCGCAACTGCGACACGGCAATCGCTAGATAGACGAGCAAGGCAATTGCGCCGGAACTGGCCAGCAGAAACTCGAACAGCCCGGCGGGCATCACATAGCTCCACACGGTAATCGCCGCGCCGAGCACGGTGCTGGCGATCACGGCGGCGCGCGGCACGCCTTCAGAAGACGTCGCCTTCAGCGCTTTCGGCGCATCGCCACGACGGCCTAGCGAATACAACATCCGCGAGGCAATGTAGATCGACGAGTTCATGCAACTGGCCACGGCAATCAGGACGACCACGTCGACCATGAACTTGGCGTGGGGGATGTTCATGATTTCCAGGGCGCGCTGATAAGAGCCCACCGACGCCAGCAACGGGTCGTTCCACGGCACCACCGAGATGACCACGAAAATCGACAGCAGATAAAACACGCCGATGCGCCACATGACCGAGCGCGTTGCCTTGGCAATGTTGCGCGCCGGATCACTGGATTCAGCGGCGGCGATGGTCACTGCTTCCGTGCCGATAAAGCTGAACATGATGGTGATGAACGCGCCGACGACCGCTGACATGCCGTTGGGGGCGAAGCCGCCGTGATCAGCCATCAACCCGCTCAACCCGCTGACCTCGCGGTCGGGCACCCAGCCCATCAACACCGCGAAACCCACGCCGATGAAGCCGATGATCGCCACGACTTTGGCCATCGCAAACCAGAACTCGAACTCGCCGTATTTCGACACGCTGAACAGATTGGTGATCACCAACGCAATGATCGACACCAAGGCGAACAGCCAGGCATCGGCCTGCGGGAACCATTGGTGCAACACGTGGCCGGCGGCCAACGCTTCGATGGGAATCACCAGCACCCAGAACCACCAATACAGCCAGCCGATGGTAAAGCCAGCCCAGCGCCCGATTGCCTGATCGGCATAAGTAGAAAACGAACCGGTGTCGGGATTGGCCACTGCCATCTCACCGAGCATGCGCATCACCAGAACGACGAGCAGACCCGAGAAAAGATAAGCCAGCAGCACCGCAGGCCCCGCCGCCGCAATGGCATGCCCCGAGCCCACGAACAGACCGGCACCGATGATGCCCGCGATTGACAACATTGTGACGTGACGAGGCTTGAAGCCCTGCGCCAATTGGCCACTCGAATCCTTGGAGTTCGGGCTGATCATGGTTTTCTTATTCTCTGCTGATCGACATTTAAGCGAATTGGGAGGGCTTGGTTGTTGCCTGCTGGACTTCCTTCAAGAAGCCCCCCTCAAACGCCGCAGTTCTTATCAAACGCATCATCGCGATGGCTTTATTTTGCTGAAAAGACGCGTCACCTTAACTGGGCTGTCTGATGGCTCAATAGCCTGAACGCGGCATTTTTGTGTCTGATATCGACACCGAAATAGCTTGCGTTTTTGCAGGGGACCGGTTGGTCACGCTGTGGGCGAGGGGGGTTGGTCTGGTTCGTTTCGCGGGATCTGTGCTGGAGTCATACGATCCTTTGCGGAGGGAATCATTGCAGCAAATGTCCAGGTGTTTACTGGTGGGTAAACAGGGAGCGAGGTGGTTGTTTAAATGATGCTTCAAATGGTGATCTGCGCCCTACAACGCCTTGCGCCGTTGCCTACGACTAAGCCAGAATCCGCCGGCTTGTGCGTCTAGGGCGCGGGTTCTATCGTTTGCCGGTCACTGAAAAACAGTGATCGGGTTTGGTAGCCCGCCATAACTAGTCGCATCGCGCACCGTTCGCTGACCGCTTCAGGTCTGTGCTCAATGGTGGCCATGCGCAGGACACCTTCGGGTGTGCCGGGTCCTAGTTACCGGTCTACCAACCCGCGTATGGCCGCCACCTTCGTTTGGTAGCGAATGTGGAGGCTCCTTTTATCAACTAGGAGTTTCACCATGTTCAAAGTCACACCCAACCCACCCGAAATCGATCCCACATCCCCCTACGAATCCCCCAACTCCAAGAAACTCAACGAAGCCGCTGACCGCGCCCTCGACCACTACCTCGGCCCTGCGCAAATCATGGCCAGCACCCACCAACCCGAACGCATGTACCTCGCCAATCCCAAGTACGACAGCGAATCCCTGCTCGCCAACGCCAGCGAAACCCTCGGCTCCGCCAGCGAAATGCTCATCAACTTCGCCGCCATGCTCGACACCTCCCACCGCAAAACCGCACTGGGCATCGCACAGGTCGTCATGCTCGGCGAAATCGCGGTAAACCAAGCGCTGGATAACGTCGAAATCGCCAACTGACCCACCACCGCGACGAGGGGAAACCCTCGTCCTTAAACGCGGTCTCAACAGCGCTGGCACAGGGCCACGGCTTGTGCCCCTAAGCCTCCGCTGTCACCCTTCGCGCCGTTCTTCAAGGATCAGAACAAGGAATCAAGGATTGAGCGGCTACGTCCCCAACCCCCCGAAAAACCATCGCTACGAAGAAGCCAAACCCGTCGACATCCACGCCCAGCGTTGGGCGGAGTATGAGAAGTATGGGAAAGAGCCTGCATCGGCGCGTGAAAAAATCGGCATTGCCTTGCGTATCGGAGTGTTCTTCGACGGTACCGGCAATAACGCTAGTAATGCTGCTGCGGGCTTGCTGTGCGGCGCCCATCATCCAATTGCAGCCGAAGACATTGATGCCAGTTGCAAGCCGTTCATGAAAAATCCGGACAGCAGCTACGGCAACGATACTAGCAATGTGCAAAAACTTAGTGACTTGTACTACGCGCCTCAAAATGCCGAAGGCGATAGCTCGCATAAGCAAGCGTTCCGTATGGTCTATATCGAGGGTATCGGTACCCGCTCAGGCGAAGAGGACAGCACTCTCGGGGCTGGTACAGGCCGGGGCGAAACGGGCGTTGCGGGTCGTGTTCAGTTCTCATTTTCAGAGATCAAACTGCGCATCGAAGGCGTGTTAGCGAACATTCCCAATAGTGAAATCACCTCGCTGACTTTCGATACGTTCGGCTTCAGTCGTGGAGCTGCTGCCGCTCGACACTTTGCCAATGAAATTGCCCGTGGAAAGCAGGGGCCGCTCGGGGAAATTTTGCGCAGTAGTGCGAGAGGGTTCAGCTCAACCTTCAACGATCAATATAAAAGCAGCATCAATATGGGCTTTATTGGTCTGTTCGACACCGTGCCCTCAATTGCTGGCTGGTCCAATCTGGGTAACATCAAAAGCTCCATCGCAACGGGTATCAGGCTTTACTTGGATCGACGTTTTTTTTCCGATGTTGTTCAACTGACAGCCCGCGATGAATGTCGAGCCAACTTCGCTCTGAGTCGTGTCAAACCCGATCATCTGGAAATCACCTTGCCGGGTGTTCACTCTGATCTGGGTGGTGGTTACCTCGAAGAAGCGCAAGAAAACGTGCTTATCAGCCCGATGCAAACACTTGATGTTTCGCAATTCACTGATGTATCTGCTACCTCGATTTACCGTGATGCTGCGATGGTCAGAGATCAATGGCTCGCGAAAGGTTGGCCTTCAGAAATGCTGGAAATCGTCACGCCTGATGCAACTCCTTTAGCAAACAGCCAGCCCAATGGGATCAGCCCACGCATGAAGCGCGTGTACGCTGCGGTCCAGCTCAAACGCCCTGTAAGCGGCATGCTGTCCAGGGTTTATCTGCGAGTAATGCACCAATTGGCAAAAGAGAAGGGCGTTCGGTTTAAAGACATCCCAGACACTCCGGACCTAGCTGTCCCCTCAGAACTACAAGCGCTGTGTGATCGGTTCTTGGCCAAGGATTACAACGTTACTCCTGAGGAAGAACAGCTTCTGAAACTGAAGTACATTCACACCTCTGCAAACTGGAACCACCCTCTTGGGCGCAGAGATGGTAGCGGTATAAAAGCTGTCTACATCAACGCCCCTACGGCAGACTCGATTCGCGTGCAACATCCTCATGTACCCGATTGGACGCTTTGGTAATGAAATTAATTGTGACCCTGCTATGCGTATTGTTCATGACCGGCTGCCAATCTGCTGACCCATTATCCGGAACAAATGACCCCAAGTCCGAATGGTGGGAGCTGGCCTTCATCGAGCCGAATTACATGCAGGTTTGGGTTGAGGACAGTTCCGTCCAAGACGTCGCCGGTAAGGTCTACTACCGAGCAAATGGTGGCTCTGCGGCGGGTGGTGAGCCAGAAGACGGCAGCGAGTCAGCGCGGGGTTGGTCAATCGTGGACGGTAGTGGTAAACGAGTGGTGGGCGCCGGTCTTCCCGTCCGGATCTACGTCCGGTGGCAATCAATCGTTGAAAAGAAAACCTGGCAAGCCTGGGTAGATATTCCTGAGCAAGCAAGGCAAATGATGGTGTCATCCACCAACAAACGATGCGCGGAAACTCCCAATCAAGAAGCGCGATTTATGGCGTCGGTCTACTTGGGGCTCGCTCCCGGCGGAGTTGTGCAGGCTTGGGTCAAGGACTCATGCCATAAAGCGATCAAAGTGGCTCGAGCACAGGCTGAGATCGAACCACTGGGGCCGAGTCAGGGCAAGAATGGAGGGCGCTACGCCTATCCAGTGAGTGAAAAGGCGAAGCGGTATATCGACAAGTACGGTATTCCTTACGGAAGTTGGTAACCAACGTGCTTGTTACGCACATGGTCATGCTCAATGAATGGCTCCGGCCAGCACTAACCAACCCGAACGCATCTACTGGGTCAACCCCATGTACACAGCGAATCCCTACTCACTAACGCCAGCGAAACCCTTGGCTCCGCCGCTCGGCACTGCGCAAATGCTCGGCCAGTTCTCGGTTTACCAAGCATTGGACGACGCCGAGATCGCGAGCTGACTACCCGTGCGGCGAGGGGGAGACTTTTTGCACATGCTGTTTTAAGTCGAATGACACACGCAACAGTGGGTGATTAATCAAGGATCGTCACGTAGCATAGTGCCATGATCCGCTCTTCAATCATCCTCCCACTACGCGCTTCTGCACCCACTCAATAAGGTATGTAAATGATAAAAACTGTCCCGATGTGGAAAATGATGATGGCCACCAAAGGTAAGGTAGTGGGCCTTGTGGTCCTGGCATTCTTACCTGTCTTCATCATTGGCGGTGCGTGGATGTTTGTTGAAGGGTTGCAGAGTGGCAAAATGCGCCAGGTTGTAATAGGTCTTCTTTGTCTGATTTTTTTTGGTGGCGGCACCCTGCTCGTGGGACCGTCTAAAAAATATGTTCCCGGCAAAACATTTCAGGCATATAGAAATAAAAAATTCCATACCCAGAAAGCCGTTTATTACGGCTACGCGATCATCGCTTTTATCTGCCTGATTTTTGCGGTTCTTGTACCGGAAGACACGCTGAGATCGGTAGGCTATGCAATAGCGGCCGTTTTTGGTCTTTATACTTATTCAAAAACCCTGAAGTTTCACGCAGATATCGATTTTTCGACGAATGAATATTTAGCAACTGCTCTGGGGTTTCCTGTCGGCGAGAAGATTCTGGTGAGTTACCAGAATTTTGAGGCCGGTGAGGTCGAAGCGGGTAGTAATGCTTTTGCCGCAACAGCGACGAAACTGGTTGTAGCGTCGTTTGATGGGGATAATTGGATAAAGCTGTCACGTGATCTCAATCAGGTCTCGCACATTGGTATCGCTGGCGATGAAAGCCAAAATTACTTTTTTAAACTGCAATTCCTTGACGGAGCGGATGTTTTGTTGCGCATTGAGCTCTATGAAAAGCTCACTTCCAATCCCGTTCTGGTAATAAAAAAGCTCTTGGAGGCCATTGATGCAAGCCTTTTGGGTGAGGGTGTTGCCCCCCAGGCGGCACAAAGACGCCGGGTAGTCGTCAATCATGGAACGCCAACCCCGACTTCAAAAAATGTTGCGCCTGAGTCGACACTTGCCTCTGTGCCGTCTGTACGCAGCATTGAGGTCACCCCTGATGTATTAACAGCCATCCAGGCCGCTGCGGAAGTTGCTCCCGGTCGCAGGCTGGAGCTTTAATGATGTCGCATTGTACAAAGTTTGAGTTTTCTTATGTTGATGAAGAAACCATCGCCAAAGCTTTCGGCAAGATGGGCATCATCCCGACGACGGGGCTTGTTTCAATATTCTCCAGCGACTTCAGTAAAAAAGTTTTAAGCAAAATAGGCTATATGGGTACGCAGCAGTTTAGAGCTATTTGTGGCCAGACGGCAGATGATTTCAATCTGTTTGTATGTCAGGTTGAGGCGGGCTCATATAAACTTCTGATCGAACGTGGAACTGTGTCCGCTAACGATGAAGCAACAATGGCTGAATTGGCTTTGAGCTTTCAAAAAGCCTATATCAGTGTAGCTATTGATGGAACCATCAAGCGCATAGAGGCATCAGGTGTTCCAGCCAGAGTGAAAGAAAGTCTTCAAGGATTTGAGGTTGAATTTGGACCTCACTACGAATACAGCATCCATGTCACTTTCTCGGGCGATGAAATTACCGAGGAAGTGCGTGGCGTGAAAGGCGACATTTGCACAAGACTTACCGAAGAACTTGAGGCTCTACTTTCCAGGCCTACTGCAGAACTTGTCACCGAGTGGAAGCCGGAATACACCATAGTCCATGAAGAGCAAACCCTTCAAATTCTCAGTGCGAATTTCTAAATGGAAATCAATGTGCACCATATGGAGTTGAGCACTGTCAATGGCCCCGGATTGCGCTTGACGTTATGGGTGCAGGGTTGTGCGCTGAATTGCAAGGGGTGCTTCAACCAGGCGACCCACGCTCCTGAAGTGAGTACGCTGATGTCTGTTCATGACTTGGCACAGAAGATAAACGCACTGGATATCGCTGGGGTTACCCTCTCCGGGGGAGAGCCGCTTGATCAGGCGCCAGCCTTGGAGCAACTGATGCGCGCCGTCAATCACGAGAAGAACTGGATCCTCTACACCGGCTATACACCGAAAGAGATATTCCAGAACGAAGCAATGATTCGAGTCGTTAAAGCCGTGGACTTGACCCTGGCCGGTCGCTATCGACACAACGCTATACATCCCTATCAACATAAACAGATCATCAAAAGCAGCGACAGAGTCGATATTGGTTTCTTCCGTAATAGAAGAGTTGTCGAATTCGTCGTTTCAAGTCACGGTGTTACCAAAACCGGTCTTCCGATGCATGTATAACTCAGTTCAAGCGCAGGGATAACAGGCATGAACCGTACCAAGCAGATAACAGATTACCTCAAGGCGCGTTATGCGATTCTGGTCATTGAAACGTTCGAGGAAGAGCGTGCACTCAACGAGATCTCTGAAATCGCCAAGTCGCTTAGCCATCGTTTGTTCGTTTGGAACTCGACGGTAGGAGTACAGACAAACGGCGTCGTTGCTGGGGATAAAACCTTTGACTTGAAAATGGCTCTGGATTTTTGCGAAGAAAAAGCAAAAGAGGAGGGCAGCAAAAACATATTTGTTTTTTGTGATGGACATAACTATCTTTCCTCAAGCTCAAATCCTGTCTACCGTCGTCGGCTCCGAGATTTAGCCATCAATATCCGCTCGCGTGGATATCGCAGTAATTGCATTGTCGTGGCACCCAGCTTTGAAATTGCCAATGACCTTCAGAAGGAAATCACACTGATTGATTTCCCGTTGCCGTCAAGAGATGAAGTGAAGTCTCAAATCAATAATTTTGTCAGCGCTTGGCAGGGCAATAGCAGCGTTAAGATTGATCTTTCCAGCGATGCTAAAGATAAGCTTATTGATGCTGCTTTGGGTCTAACGGGTTTGGAGATCGACAATAGCTTGTCTCGTTCGCTGGTTTCCAGTCTGAGCCTGGATGAAACAACTGTAAAAGACCTGCTTTCCGAGAAAAAACAAATTATTCGCAAAACAGGTATTCTGGAATACATCGACTCAAAGGTAAGTCTTGAGGATGTGGGGGGACTGGCAACTCTTAAAAAGTGGCTGCATTTGCGCAGCCAGTGTTTTGGGCAGGCTGCTCAGGAGTTCGGTGTTGGAACTCCTAAGGGATTGCTCTTAACTGGAGTTCCTGGTTGCGGTAAGTCTCTAACGGCGAAATGTGTTGCGTCGTCATGGAATATGCCCTTATTGCGTCTGGATATGGGGAAAATCTTCCAGGGAGTGGTTGGCTCTTCAGAGTCCAATATTCGTTCCGCTCTGCGTACTGCCGAAGCTATTTCGCCCTGCATTCTATGGATCGATGAAATTGAAAAAGGACTTTCCGGCTCTTCCAGCGGATCATCTGATGGTGGCACGGCTACGCGCGTATTTGGCACGCTGTTGACTTGGATGCAGGAAAAAACGGCACCCGTTTTTGTATTTGCTACTGCTAACAACATCAACAGCTTGCCACCGGAATTGTTGCGAAAGGGGCGATTCGACGAGATATTTTTCGTTGACTTCCCATCGACAGTAGAAAGAAAGAAGATTCTTGAAATACATCTGAGGAAATCGAAGCGCGACCCGGCGAAATTTGATTTGGATCGACTGTCCGCGCTAGGGGGCGAGTCGAATTTTGGCCAGGACATCGTCCTGTCTGGTGCTGAAATCGAAGCTTGGGTTGGCGACTCGCTGATTGAAGCGTTTTCACGGCGGATGAATGGCGCTGATGATGCAAGCGACCTGACGATGGATGATTTTGAAACGACTATTTCGCGTTTGGTACCCATGAGCAAAATGCGTAAAGACGAGTTCATCAAACTCCGTGATTGGGCGAATCAGAATGCAATTAGCGCTTCGGCTATGGTTGCCGGGCAGAATGCTACGGAAACTCCAATTGGCGGCAGGCAAATTGATTTTTGATCGACGCTGATGGCGGCCACAGCGATTAGACACTGACGACACGTCCTTGCGGCTCAGCAGAGCCGCAAGGGAACTAGGGATTCAGGAAGTAGAGTCGTTCAAAGCCGTCAGCCTACGATGTCAAACCCGGCATTAGCCAAGACTTGGCCATTCACCATCACCCGAACCCCATGCCGCCCAATATAGTGCTTACGAGTGGTGAAATCCCGAATCACCTGCTTTCGCTCCACCACCGTGCTTCCAGATCCTGGTAACTGCAGCGTCTTCAACTTGAAAACCTTCTCCGAAACCCCGCCATTCGCCTTCACATAGTCAATCGCATAATCAATTACCAACCGCTGTTCATGCGCCACCATCGACTTCACCACAAACGACAACGTAATCGTCTCACCCAACCTCACCACCGCCGGCTCAACCTTTACATCCAAAAGTTCAACCTCAGCCTTCGCCCCCGCGCCAATCACCGTCAGCGCGCGCACATCCCCCTGTTTGATCAAACTCCGTAACGCATGCTTGGCAATCCACGCGGTGTGCTTGTTCTCCAGCGACCAACCTTCAATCGTGTCGAGCACCCATTCCGGATGCATCTTGGTCACATCATTCAAATGATTCGCCACGGATTTGCGCACGTACAAACTATCGTCAGCCTTCAATCGGTCCAATATCCCGGCTGCCAGTCGTGGATCGGCTTGCACCGCTTCCAACCGGAACGACCAAGGCAGGCGAGGGCGACTACCTTCGCTGGCGAGGCGGCGGACGTGGTGGTTTTGGTCTTGGGTCCAGTCGTGCATCCGTTCCAGCGAGCGTTCCAGGTCGCTGCGCAGAAAGTAACGGATGGCGAATTCGGAGGAGCCGAAGGTGGTGAAGTATTTCAGGGCTTCCATGGACGTATCGAACGCGTGCCCGCCGTAGCTGGCGACGTAGTGCGGCAGGCACATGCTGACGAATCCACTGTTCAAGCGTGGCGCGAGTTCACGCAGCACGTCGAGAGAATCCGCGTAGTCCAGCGGCAGCACGGCATGCAGGCTTTCACTGACGCGCGCCATGCGTTGCATCACCGACAACTCGGCCAGGCCTTCATTGGCGTGTTTAAGAAATGCTTTGGACTTGAACGCGGGATATACGGTGCTCATCTCGTCAGCGATATGTCGCAGCCGTTCGGCGTTGAAGATTTCTTTTAACGCCGGGGCGGCGGTCTCGGTTGCGCTCACGGTCAGGTCATCGGCGTGCTGACGAACGCTTCGAGCGTTTCGGCGTAGGCGGTGTACTGGGCGATGCGGCGGTAGCGTTGCGTGTCGATCTGGTCAGGGACGACGAGGTCGGTGAAGCTCCAGGCGACGGCGAGGCTGATGCCAGCTTGGGTGAGGGTGCCATCGGTGGGCAAGCCATTTTTTTCGAGTTCTTGTTCGAGGGCAGTGAAGGCGGCAGCCAGTTGGCTTTCAACACGGTCAACCCACGGTTGATATTGAATGTCGGCGGGGCGCAGGTTGCGCTCGTAATACAACTGCACGGCTTTTTCGCAGGCGGCGAGGCTGAGTCCGATCAGGCGCAGGGCATGGGCGCGTTGTTTCAGGTCGATTGGCAGCAGGCTTTTACCTGAGGCGGCTTCAAGGTAGTCGAGGATGAGGGTCGAGTCCATCAGGACAGTGCCATCGTCGAGGATCAATGTCGGCGCTTTGACCACCGGGTTGATCTGCTGGAATTGCTCGAAATGGCGAAACACCGAGACCGACTGGTGTTCGAGGTCGATCCCTAAGCGTTTCGCGGAGATCGCCACGCGGCGCACGTAAGGGGAGTCCAGCATGCCGATCAGTTTCATGACGCGTTCCTTCAAGTCGAACCGGTGGGAACGCATAACCTAGCTGAGCTTGCAGCAATTGTCAGTCGTCAAACCCCGCCTGTTCGTGAATCTCATCGACATTCAACCCCAACCGATACGCGACTGCCACGAACAGCGCCTGGCACAAACACAGCGTCGCGCTCAACGAGCGAAACGCCAGCGCGCTGCCTTCATTCACCAACAGCAAGCTGTTTGCACGCTTGGCCAGCGGCGAGAGGTGGCTGTCGGTGATGACCAGCGTGTTCGCCTGTTGCTCGCGGGCGAAGCGCAGGCATTGTTGGGTTTCCTTGGCGTAGGGGACGAAGCTGATGGCAATTACCAGATCGTTGCCGCGCACGCTGCGCATTTGCTCGCGATAACTGCCGCCGAGGCCAGAAACGAGGTGAATGCGCTTGTGAGTGTGTTGCAAGTTGTAAACGAGGTAGTCGGCGACGGCGAAGGAGCGGCGTACGCCGATGACATAGATGTTGTCGGCGTTGGCAATCAGGTCGACCGCTTTTGTAAACGCGGCATCGTCGAGTTCCCGGCCCAGGCGTTCGATGCCGGAGCGGGTGGCCTCGATGCATTCGCGGGCGAGGTCGCCGTCGCCGGTGTGCTGCGAGGGGTTGGCGATCATGCTGCGGATGCGTTGCTGGTAGTTTTGCACCGGTGAGGCTTTGTGGGTGTAGGCGCTGCGGAACAGCGCCTGCATTTCGCTGAAGCCGCTGAAGCCGAAGCGCTGGGAGAAGCGGACGATGGCGGACGGGTGGACTTCGCATTCGCGGGCGATATCGCTGATGCGGTCAACCATGATCCGGTCGCTTTGCTGGCTCATGTAGCTGGCGATGCGTTTGAGCTGGCGCGGCAGGGCGTCGTATTCGTCGGTGATCAATTGCAGCAAGCGCTCGGCATTGATCGGGGGGCTAGCGAGGCTCGTCTCGTCTGTGGCCGGCAGATCGGGGCGGGGCATAAGTCATCCTTCAGACGGGTTGATCACTCGATGGCCCCTGATATTAGTGGGGCTGGGCGAGGTCTGCTGAGCTGAAACGATGCACTGGCCGAAGAAAAATTCGCGATTGAGCGATGCCGGGTTAGCCGTTTGTCTTCTATATACAGCCGCTCGACTGAATTTCTTGCTATAAACGCACTCCGATTGCCCATGTGAACCCTGTGTCAGAGCAGTTTCCGGGCTTTGTCGGACAAATTCCCAGTATTTACAGTTGCTGAGGCCTCAAACGGGCCTTAGACTGCCGCCCCTCGTAAATTGAGTGCCGGGTGGCATTTGCAATAAACGATGCCTTTTCGCCGACCGCGCACGGTTCGCCGAAACGCTCCCTAATTCGCCTTAATGCACGTTTTTTTATAGAGATATCAATGACAAAGGACAAGTTGCTGGCCATGCCGGCAGATGACTACATGAATTCCGAGCAGCACGCTTTCTTCACTGAGCTGTTGCAGAACATGAAAGTCGAAACCCACGAGCGCATTGAGCAAAACCGTATCGCCATCGAGAGCCTGGACACTCCGGCTGACCCGGCGGATGCGGCTTCGGTTGAAGAAGAGCGTACCTGGCTGGTGAACGCGATCGATCGCGACCAGCGCATGCTGCCGCAACTGGAACAAGCCCTTGAGCGCATCAAGGAAGACAGCTTTGGCTGGTGCGATGACAGCGGCGAGGCCATTGGCCTGAAGCGTCTGCTGATCAGCCCGACCACCAAATACTGCATCGAAGCTCAAGAGCGTCACGAGCAGATCGACAAGCACCAGCGTCAGGCTTGATGCTGTGAGGTGACCCCTTAATCGGGGCGCCTGGAAAAGGTCGCAGCCTTCGGCGGCTCCTATAGGGGGTTGCTGGAGGCTGCGATCTTTGCTTTTGCTCGTCCGCAACATCTTCCCGCCGGTTCATTGACCTGCCGCAGACCCCACGACTAACGGACCATGGATAATGGCGTTGTAGTGGCGTTTAATGCAGTCACAACAATGAGAACAAGCGTGGGGTGTTGAAATGACGAGAGATGGATCTCTGGTTGGGGCTTTGCCCGCACCAGTGCTGTTGCCGAAAAACCGCTGGATCGCACCGACCCTGCAAAGCATCGCCCTGATGCTGTTGTTGGCCGGCATGACGCTGGGTGAGTGGTCGCTTTATCTCGGCATGCCCTTGGCGGTGCTGATTGTCTGGCTACCGCGCCTGCGTTCCCGAGGTGTCCCCGCTGTACCGCCTGCCGACAATGGCAGCGCAATGTCCGAACTGACCCGCGATCTCTCCTACACCACCAGCCACAATGCCTTGTCGGCGGCGGGCGTGGCGTTTTCGGTGAAAGCGCTGGCGAGCAAACTCGAATCGCAACTCGATGCCGCGGCGCGAATTGTCAGCAATGCCGAGGTGATGATCGCCACCGAACACGCGACCTCGCAGCTCAGCCGAGAAGCGCTGGCGGCCGCCAGCGAGGCGCATCACAGCAGCGCGGCGGGGCGCACCGAACTGGTCGATTCGATCGCGCGCATGCATCAACTCAGTCAACGCGCCAATGCCAGCCGTGAATTGATCGAAGCGTTGAGTGTGCGCAGCGATGACATTCAGCGCGTGACGTTGGTGATTCAGTCCATCGCCAGCCAGACCAATCTGTTGGCCTTGAACGCGGCGATTGAAGCGGCGCGGGCCGGCGAGCATGGTCGCGGTTTTGCCGTGGTGGCCGATGAGGTGCGCGGTTTGGCGGCGCGCACGGCGTCGGCAACCGGTGAGGTGGGTGAGATGGTCGCGGACATTCAACAGCGCACCGCGCAAGTGGTGGAGCAGATTCGCGAGCTGTCCAGCGACCTCCAAACAGGTGTCGAGCAGGTCGAGCACACCGGTCAGCATCTGGAGAACATCGCGCGACTGGCCGCTGGAGTTGAGGGCCAGGTGGGCGAGATCGCTCGGGGCGCGGAAACCGATCGTGAGCAACTCGACAGTCTGTTCACAGCCATCGAACAGATGCGCAGCGATCTGGCAATCAGTGATCAGCAGACCCGACGCCTGGCGGAAGCGGCGGTGCAGATGGAAGGGCAGGCCGAAACCATCAGCGAGCGTCTGGCTGAAGTCGGCCTGGATGACTATCACCAGCGCATCTATGACTTGGCGCGTGAAGGCGCTGGCCAGATTGCGGCGCGTTTCGAGGCGGATGTCGAGCAGGGGCGAGTCAGCCTGGAGGATCTGTTCGATCGCAATTATCAGGCGATTCCCGGTACGGAACCGGCCAAGTTCCAGACGCGTTTCGACCGCTACACCGATCAGGTGCTGCCAGCGATTCAAGAGCCGCTGTTGCCGCGTCACGAGGGCCTGGTATTTGCAATCGCCTGCACGCAGCAAGGCTATGTGCCTACGCATAATCAGGCATTCAGCCAGCCACTGACCGGGGATGTGAAAGCCGACACGGTGAACAGTCGCACCAAACGCAAGTTCGCCGATCGCACTGGAATTCGCTGCGGCAGTCACCAGCAACCGGTGCTGCTGCAGACGTACACCCGCGATACCGGCGAGCTGATGCATGACCTCTCGGTGCCAATCATGATCAAAGGCCGACATTGGGGTGGACTGCGGTTGGGTTACAAACCGGAAAATCCGCGCTGATTGTTACCGTTGGTGCAATGAATCTGTGCAGAGCGGTTGCTGTTTCCTCCCGAAATAAAGCTTTAACCTGACCACTTAGTTAGGTAGCTAATGATTTCGGGAGGTCAGTATGCAATGCCGAGTTGATGTTGCCGTGATGATCGGCAGTGGTGTCCCGGCCGGTTTGCGGGCGATGGGGCAGAGCGTTTGCTGGGTGGTTTTGCTCAACGGTGAGAGACGCGGCACCGCATTCGCCAGCCGTGACGAAGCCGAGGAGTGCAGAGCTGCGTGGCTCGCGCAATTGCAGGCCGAGCCGGGTGACAGCCTGCACTGATCAGGGTTACTTGCCGGGGTGCAAGCGCACATTCAACTCATCGACCACGACAGCTTCTTCGCCGTCTGCACGTAACCATTCCTTGAGCAATTGCGCCTGTTGCGGCGTCCAGAAGTCGGCATCGATCAGCTTGGTGTCGGCGTCGAGCTGATGATCTTCGATAAAGTCGTCAATGGCGGTGCCTTCCGAAGGCAGTCCCAGTTGATCGAACAGGGTTTTCAGATCGTGTGTTGGCAAATCCATCGTGTGCTCCTTGGGTACGCGCCGGTGTGGCGCAGTCGATCACTCTCTTTATCTGAGGTGTCCGTGCGCCCGGAGTTCGATTTGCGATTCAAGTGAACGGGCAAGCGCGCAGGCTTCGTTATGACTTTCACGGAAACCTCTTACACGACCGGTCGATTTTTCCTTGATATGAAAGAAGGCATTACCCGCCGGCACTACTTGAAAACGCGGTGTCTGGTCGTGGTCATCGCTGACATGCAGTATCAGGGGAGAGGGGATCAGGTCGTCAGCGGGTCTGGCAAAGTGAGTCAGAGTGCACATATGAAGTCCTTTTCATCAATTGGCCTTGAATTACGGACCGTTTCGGGTAGTCGTAAAGAGCAGAGCTGCTCTAGAATCGTCAGCACCTGTTGACGACAGGGCTTATCTAAAGCAATTTTTCGCGAGCGATATGTCGGAAAAGTGCTTTTTTTCGTGAGAAATTTCCCTAAAGTTCGTAGTCAGTTTTCTCTGTCCGCCAGTAAGGATTTTTCCTTCAAGTTGTGGCGACATCGGGATGAGTTTTGCGAGTGACAATCCAGTAGTCTTACCAACCTCGCGAACGGGCTCTCTGCTTGCTTCGGGCTTCTTTCAAATGATTTGGCAGTGCCATCGGCCTGACCGTTATTTTTCCCGTGCGCGTTTTCCGTGCGTGGTTTTTCCAGATGTGGGGATGTTTCTTTGGCAGTCAGTAACCTCGATATGCATGCTTTGTTCGTGCTGGGTGATTTGCGTGCAAAGCTGGTCAAGCTGTTCCAGTCGCGTTTTGTTTACATCACCGAGCAAAACGCTGAAGGCATTTACGTTGCCGAGATCGACACCGAAAGCGCACTGGTGGTGGACGACAAACCGGGGCTCAAGCTCAAGGTCGGCGATCATTTCAGCGCTTCAGTCTTGCCGAGCCGTGAAGGCGGCAAGATGGATATCCGTTTTCGTGAAATCAAACTGACGGTCTACGGGCTTGGCGATTACGCCTTCGTCGACACTGCAGACGGTCATGCGATCCTGTTCAAGGAAGGTCACAGCGTGGTGACGGTGTTCGCCGCCAATGAGCAGTTGCAGGAAGGCCTGACCAAAACCCTGAAAGCCGTGACGGCCAAAGCCGCCAAGTGGCGCAAGGGCGAACTGGTGACTTTCAAGGCGAGCGAGTGAGCGTTTTGAGTCGCGCCGATTTCCATCTGCAGAACCTCGAAAGTGCACAGGTCGAGGCCCGGCGTTTGTACGTCGCGAAGGCCGAACTGCAAGGCGCGTGGCTGAACTGGGTTGCCGCGCAGCTCTATACGTTGCGTCCCGCGGAATACGCCAGCATGGTCAGACGCGAGCTGCAAAGCTTGCAGGAAAAGTCTGATTCGTAACCTCGTCCGGGTTCCACCCCGGAAAAAGCAGGAACCTCGGCTACAGTCAGTTGACTGAGTATTCAGAGGCTTGCGGTCTTTCTGTCAGGCCATCCTGCCATTGCTGTGAACAGCACGAGGTGCAATGCATGAACGGATTTCGACGGTTGTTGGCGGCGAGCGTGGCCACATTTGGCTTGCTGGCGTCAGCGCAAACGGTGGTGGCGGCAGAGAAGCCGATCCATTTTGCCGACTTGAACTGGGAAAGTGGCAGCCTGATCACTGATGTCCTGCGGATCATCGTCGAAAAGGGCTATGGATTGCCGACCGACACCTTGCCCGGCACCACTATTACCCTGGAAACCGCGCTGGCCAACAACGACATTCAAGTGATTGGCGAAGAGTGGGCCGGGCGTAGTCCTGTATGGGTCAAGGCCGAAGCGGAAGGCAAAGTCGTCAGCCTGGGCGATACGGTCAAAGGCGCCACCGAAGGCTGGTGGGTGCCGGAGTACGTGATCAAAGGCGACCCGGCCAAGGGCATCAAACCGATGGCGCCGGATTTGCGCAGCGTCAGTGATCTGAAAAAATACAAAGACGTGTTCAAGGACCCAGAAGCCCCGAGCAAGGGGCGTTTTCTCAACAGCCCGATCGGCTGGACCTCGGAAGTGGTCAACAAACAAAAACTGACCGCTTACGGCCTGCAGGATGATTACACCAACTTCCGCAGTGGTTCGGGGGCGGCGCTGGATGCCGAGATCAGTTCTTCGATTCGTCGCGGCAAGCCCGTGCTGTTCTACTACTGGTCGCCGACGCCGCTGCTCGGCAAATTCAAACTGGTGCAGCTGGAAGAGCCGCCGTTTGATGCCGAAGCGTGGAAGACGCTGACCGATGCTGATAATCCCAACCCGAAACCGACCCGTTCGCTGGCCTCCAAGCTGTCGATTGGCGTGTCTACACCGTTCCAGAAGCAATACCCGCAGATCGCCGAATTCTTCAGTAAGGTCGATTTTCCGATTGAGCCTTTGAACAAGGCGTTGGCGGACATGAGTGAGAAACACACCGCGCCGCGGGAGGCGGCGGTAGCCTTTATGAAGGCGCATCCGGATGTGTGGCAAGCGTGGTTGCCGAAGGATGTGGCGGATAAGGTTTCGGCTGATCTGAAATAGGCGTTGAGGCTGATGACCTCATCGCGAGCAGGCTCACTCCTACAGGAAACGCATTCCAATTGTGGGAGCGAGCTTGCTCGCGAAGCTTCTAGAATTTGGTCTGCACCGCTAATTCAAAAGTGCGCGGCGTGCCTAGGTAATACGCCGGCGAAACATGCGCAAACTCGGCATACACCTCGTTGGTCAGGTTGCGCACGCGCCCCGTCACCGTGGTGTGCGAATCCACTTTGTAATTGAGGAAGCTGCCGAACAAGGTGTACGACGGCACGGTCATCGTATTCGCCGTGTCGGCATACACCGACGCCACATATCGCGCATCGACGCCACCTTGCCATTGCGGCGAAAAATCATAGGTCAGCCACAGGTTACCGACCCGATCCGGCACATTAGTCGGGGTGTTGCCCTTGCGCGACACCACCACGCCGTTGGCATTTTTTTCGGTGAAATCATCGTACTGCGCATCGACCCAGGCAAAGTTGCCTTCGGCCAGTAACTTGTCAGTGATCCGCAATGAGCTGGCGATCTCGATGCCTTTCGACGTCTGTTGGCCGACCGGAATGCTGCTGGTCGGATCCAGTGGATCGGTGACGGCGAAGTCTTTGCGCTCAATCGTGTAGGCGGCCACGGTCGCTGAGCCTCGGCCATTCAGATAGTCGAATTTACTGCCGATCTCCCACTGCTTGCCGGTCGACACGTCGAAGTCCTGCGTGCCATTGGGTTGTTCGGCGGCGGTGCTGTATTGCGCGTAAACGTTGGCCGACGGAATGAATTGGTAAGTCAGGCCGACGCGACCGGTCACAGGTTCCCAGCTGCGCTTGAGATGTCTGGGGTTGGCGGCGGTCACGGTACGGTGGTTGGTGACGTCGAGGTCGATGTCGTCATAACGCAGGCCGGTGAGCAGCGCCAGTTTATCGGTCAGGGCCAGACGGTTTTCCAAGAACAACGCTTTGGTCGTGACCTCGTTGGTTTTGTCGCTGATCAGTTTGGGATTGGTGCCGGGAATATCGTAGAAGTAGCCTGGCCGGTAGTTGTTCGGATCTACCGTGCTCGCGCCTTTGACGTTGAGCGGCGAATTGGTGGTCTGGTTGACCTTGTATTCAAAACCGCCTGACCACGTCGTATCCAGACCGAAGATCGAGTTGTCATGACGCAGTTCGAACTGGTTGCCGTTTTGTTCGCCCTGATGGCGCACCTGATAAGCGGTGGAGCGGTTCACCGCGCTGTTGTCGGCGTTGTACTGATAGGTTTCGAGGTTGCGGTAATCACGCTGACTGTCGAGGTGATACAACGTGTTGCGCAGTGTGGTGCTGTCGTTGATACGGTAGTCGATGATCGAGCGCACCCAGATCGTTCGCTGTTCGTAGCGCCCGTCTTCCACGTTGTAGTTGTTGAAGCGATTGTGCTTATCGATCTTCAATTCGCCAGCCTTGGGATTCAGCACCGGCGTGCCCCAATACGGGCTGTCTTCGTGTTCATCCTGATATTCCACGGCCAGCGTGTGTGACAGGTTTGGCGTGAGATCGCTGAGCAGTGAGAACGCTACGCTCCAGGCATCGCGCTGCTGACGGTCAATGTAGCCGTTGCTGGTGTTATGGCTGACGTCGAGGCGCGCGTAGTGCTGAATATCAGCGCTAGGATCGGTCAACGCATGGTTGAGACCGAAAGCCGTTTCGGTGGTGTCGTAGGTGCCGTAGCTGACCCGGCCTTCAACAGCCTGCTCGTCGCGCGTGGCCAGTTTGGTCACGTAATTCAGCGAACCGCCCACGGAGCCCGCGCCATTGATCAGCGACGACGGGCCGCCGACCAGCTCAACCCGATCATAGATCCAGGCATCGACCGGCCGGGCGAGGCCGCCGGACACGTTGATACCGTTGAACATCTGGGTGATCTGGCTGCTGGTGAAACCGCGATAGGACACGAAACCGCCGAACCCCGGTGGAGCACTGGCGTTGATCCCGGGCAGGGTGTTGGCGGCGTCCTGAAAGTTCTGCGCGCCGTGGCGCTCGATGTCGTTGCGATTGGCGACGGCCACCGAGGCGGGCGTGTCGCGCACGCTTAGGCCGAGGCGCGAGGCCATGCCGCTGGATTGGTCGAGGCTCAGGCCCGGCTCTGCGCCGGACTCGCCATCGATGGTGATCGGCGCCAGGTCCACGGTGGATTGCGCCCAGACGTTAACGGACAGGCAGCCACACAGGCTCGCCAGCAAAGTGAGTTGTTTCATCATCGAATCCTGAATGCTTGTCTAGGAGTCAGCGCACAGGCAAACGCCGCGCGTTGGCGCAATGGGCTGACACATCAAAAAGGCAAAAACACTCAGGCGAGCGGCGGGGCGCGAGGATTGGCCGAAGGCCAGGTGAAGCGGGCAGGGAGGTCGGCGCTGACGATCGGCGCCAGCGGTGGACTGTGTTGTTCCGGCAGGATCGCCAGGGTCAGGCTGGAGTTGAACGCCGGCCCCATGCCACCGCCAACGGAGCACAGTGGACAGCCGAACGCTTTCGACAAGGTCGGCAGTTGTTCTTCGCTGGGGTTACTGGCAAGCGGCGCTTGAGTGGCCGGATCCACTGCACAGAACTGGCCGCCAAGACCGTTCAGCTGAAGGCCGACCATTTGTCCGTGACCGATGCTGCAGGCGAACACGTTGAACAGGACGCAGCAATAGAGCATCCAGGCCAGCAGTGAACGGTCGGAACGGGAGAATTTCATGGGGCGGCACTTTACCGTACCGCTGATCGGTCGTGCACTTGAAAAAATTGCGACTAGGATGATTTGTTCAAATCCCTTTCCAAGGATTTAAACCATGACCTTTGTGTTGGCTCAATGGCTGGTGACGATTTTCGCGGTGATCAGCCTGATGCATGTGTATTGGGCGTTGGGCGGACAATGGGCGGCAGCCATGGTGGTGCCGCAGGTTCCGGTGCAGGGTTTCGTGACGACGGTGCGACCGGCGTTCAAACCGTCTGGCTGGCTGACGTTGATCGTGGCTGCCGCGCTGCTGGTGATCGCGGTGCTGGTGTGTATGCGGGTGGGCTGGGGGATGCCAGCGGTGAACCACAAGGCGTTGCAGTGGGTGATCAGCGCGATTGCGTTGTTGATGTTTGCCCGAGCAATTGGCGATTCCAATCTGGTCGGTTTTTTCAAAGAAGTGAAGGGCTCGCGGTTTGCGCGGCTGGATACCTGGGTATATTCGCCGTTGTGTGCGGCGCTGGGGGCGGGGTTGTTGGCGGTGGCTTGGGTTTGAGATTTGGGGTGATCAGGAGATAGCTATCGCGAGCAGGCTCACTCCTACAGGGGAACGCATTCCACGTGTGGGAGTGAGCCTGCTCGCGATGGCGTCGTTGCAGACAATACAAAAACTTCAGCTGCCGCTTTCGGTCCGGCGGCTACTGACCTCTGCCGGTACATCGTCGCCCGCCATGCGCTTGCGGAACAATGCCGCTCGCGCCAGCAGCAACGTGGTCACCGGCACCGTGATCGCCAGCAAAATCGGGATCAGCCAGGCATGTATCACCGGCCCGGATTTCAGTGCCGAGAAGCAAATGATCGAGGCCAGCGCCACGCACCATGCACCCAGTGTGGAAGCCAGTGCCGGCGGGTGCATGCGCTGGAAGTAATCCTTCATTCGCAACAATCCGGCCGCGCCGAGTAGCGCAAAGACACCGCTGAGCACCAGCAGGATCGCCACCGGAATCTCCACCCACAGCGATAATTCAGCATTCATTCGATCACCTCGCCACGCAGCAGGAATTTCGCCAAGGCAAACGAGCCGACGAAACCGAACAGCGCGATCAGCAACGCTGCTTCGAAGTAAGTGTCACTGGAATAACGAATGCCCAGCGTCAACATCATCAACATCGCAACGATGTACAGATAGTCCAGCGCCAATACCCGATCCTGTGCCGACGGCCCTTTGAACAAGCGAATCAGGGTCAGTGCCATCGCCAGGCAGAACAGGAACAGCGTCAACAAAATCGCGTTCGACAGTAATGGGCTCATTCGAAGATCTCCATCAACGGCCGCTCGTAGGTGGTCTTGAAGTGCTCGATGAACTGGGCTTCGTCGTCCAGATCCCAGACGTGCAGCAACAGAATGCTGCGATCCAGTGCCAGTTCCGACCACACTGTACCGGGCACGACCGTGCAGATCATCGCCAGCGTTGCCAGGCCATGGGCATCGCGCAGGTCCAGCGGCACTTTGACGAAGCGCGAGCGCGGTGGGCGGCGACCGGCGTTGAGCACGCCCCACGCGACGATCAGGTTGGACATCACTACGTCCCGACCGACCAGGAAGAACAACTTTATAATCGTCCCCGGCCGGCGAATGTGCGCGCGTTTTGGCCGCAACTTACGCATCATCAAAGGGGCGGCGAAACCCAATGCCGCGCCAAGCAGCAGGTTGCCCGGGCTGATCGAGAGGTTCAGCGTCAGCCACAAGGCCCACAGTGCCAGCGACAGCCACGGCGCAGGAAACACTCGATTCATGGCTGCCCCTCCAGCACCGCTGCTTTGGCTTCGTGACTTGGTACCGCGCGTGTGCCGAGCACCGCCATTACGTATTGCTGCGGATTGTGAAGTGCCTCAGCCGTAGCCTGGGTGTAACGCAGCAGCGGTTCAGCCTTGAAAGTCAGGGCGATGCTCAGCCCCAGCAAGAGGAAGATCGGCGCGCATTCGAGTTTTCGCAGCAGGGGCGAAGGACGCTCCTCCGGCGTCCAGAAACGCTGGATACCCAAGCGCGAGAATGCCATCAGCGAAGCCAGTCCGGAGAGAATCAGCAGCGCCAGCAGCATCCACGCCGGTATGGAAATCGGCGCAGCGGTGCCCAGCCCGAGCGGATTGAGCAACGCGCCGATCAGGTTGAGTTTGCCGATAAAACCCGACAGCGGCGGCATGCCGATGATCAAAAGCGCGCAAGCAATAAAGCTCAGGCCAAGAAATGCCATGGTCCAGGGGATGACCTGACCGACCACGGCTTTCTGTTCATCGTCGAGGTTGATGCCTTTGGGCGGTTGCAGGGATTCCTGCGGTCGCGGCAACAGTTCGCTTTCGTCTTCCAGTGGAATTTCGTTGGCCGAACGCGAGCGCTCGATCAGCTCCGACAGCAGGAACAGAGCACTCAGCGCCAGGGTCGAGCTGACCACGTAGAACAGCGCGGCGCCGATCAGGTTTGGCTGGGCGAATCCGATCGCCGACAGCAGGATCCCGGCGGACACCAGAATGCTCAGGCTGGCCATGCGCTCCAGGCGCTGCGCCGCGAGAATGGCCAGCGCTGCACAAGCGATGGTCACCATACCGCCGTAGATCAGCCAGTCACCGCCAAAGAATGCCGAAGCTCCGGCTTGCCCGGAGAACAACAGCGTCCACAGGCGCAACAGGGTGTAGACGCCAACCTTGGTCATGATCGCGAACATCGCGGCCACCGGCGCGCTGGCCGAGGAGTAGGCCGGTACCAGCCAGAAGTTCAGCGGCCACATGCCAGCTTTGGCCAGAAATGCCACCGCGAGAATCCCCGCGCCGGCGTGCAGCAAGCCACGGTCGGCTTCCGGCACCAGCGGAATCTTCAGCGCCAGATCGGCCATGTTCAGCGTCCCGGTCACGCCATAGATTAGCGCGGCGCCAATCAGGAACAATGACGAAGCGAGCAGGTTGATCGAGATGTAATGCAGCCCCGACGACACCCGTGCCCGTCCTGAGCCGTGCAGCAACAAGCCGTAGGACGCGGCCAGCAGCACTTCGAAGAACACGAACAGGTTGAACAGATCCGCCGTCAGGAACGCGCCATACAGGCCCATCAACTGAATCTGGAACAACGCGTGGAAGCTCGAGCCGGCACCGTCCCAGCGCGCCATGGCGAAGAGCAGGGCGCTGACGCCGATGATCCCGGTCAGTACCAGCATCAATGCCGACAGCCGATCGACCACCAGCACAATGCCGAACGGCGCCTGCCAGTTACCCGGCAGGTACACGCCAATCGAACCGGGCACGCCGGTAGTCTGTGTCCATTGCAACAACATTACCGAAATGAACAAACCGACGAGGCTGGAGAACAGATTGATTTTCGCCTTCAGCGGCCGGTGCCGCTCGCCCAGCATCAGCATGATGGCGGCGGTCAGCAGCGGCAGCAGGATCGGTGCGGCGATCAGATGAGTCATCGCCATCATTCTTTAGGCTCCCGGCCGTCGACGTGGTCAGTGCCGGTCAGACCGCGCGAGGCGAGCAGTACGACGAGGAACAATGCGGTCATGGCGAAACTGATCACGATCGCCGTGAGTACCAACGCCTGCGGTAGTGGATCGGTGTAGTGCAGCAAATCTTGCGTCACGCCGTCCTTGATCACCGGCTCTTTACCGATGAACAGGCTGCCCATACTGAAAATGAACAGGTTGACGCCGTAGGACAGCAGGCACAGGCCCATGACTACCTGAAAGGTTCGTGGCCGCAGGATCAACCAGACGCCCGATGCGGCGAGGATGCCGATGGCGATTGCGATGACTTCTTCCATCAGACGGCTCCTTTGCTGGCGACGGACTTGGGCAGCGATGCGGTCTTGTGACCCCGCACCGATTGGTGGGCGAGGGCAGTGAGGATCAAGAGCGTCGAACCGACCACTACGCCGTACACACCGATGTCGAAGAACAGTGCGCTGGCGACATGGATGTCACCCAGGACTGGCAAGCTGAAATGCCAGGTGTGCGTGGTCAGGAATGGATAACCGACCAGCATCGCACCCAGCCCGGTGGCGGTGGCGGACAGCAGTCCGGTGCCCATCCAGCGCAATGGGCGCAGGCTCATTTGCGCTTCGACCCACTGCGTACCGGCGACCATGTATTGCAGGATGAACGCCACCGACATCACCAGACCGGCGACGAAACCGCCGCCCGGCTGATTGTGTCCACGCATGAACAGGTAGAACGACACTACCAGCGCAATCGGCAGCAGCAGACGCACCAGCACCGCCGGCACCATCATGAAGCCGAGTGCGGTGTCGCTGGCCGAACGCGGGTTGACCAGATCGGTGACCACATCCGGCGCGAGCAAGCGTTGCTGGGTCGGCAATTGCAGGCTTTCTTTCGGTGGGCGGAAGCGTCGCAGCAGGGCAAACACGGTCAATGCCACGGCAACCAGCACGGTGATTTCACCGAGGGTGTCGAAGCCACGGAAGTCCACCAGCATCACGTTGACCACGTTGCTGCCGCCGCCTTCGGGCAAGGCGCGACTGAGGTAGAACGAGGAGATATCGTTCGGCGTCTGCCGCGTCAGCATCGCGTAGGACAGCAGCGCCATGCCGCCACCGACTGCAATCGACAGAAGCAAGTCGCGCAGACGACGAACGCGCGCCTTGCGCAGGCTGCTCGGCAGTGGCGAGACTTCCTCGATCCGGCGTGGCAACCAGCGCAGGCCGAGCAGGATCAGCACGGTGGTCACCACCTCGACCGCCAGTTGCGTCAACGCCAGATCCGGCGCGGAGAACCAGACGAAGGTCACGCAAGTCATCAAGCCACAGACGCTGACCATGGTCAGTGCTGCGAGACGGTGATACTTGGCTTGCCACGCCGCGCCTAGGGCGCAGGCAATCGCCAGCAACCATAGGGTCACGAAGACGATGGAGCCAGGAATCTTCGGCCGGTCGCCCCAGCTCAGCGTGCTGTGCAGCATCGGGATCAGGCCGGCGAGCACGGCGGCCAACACCATAAGGAACAGCTGCATCTGTAGGCGTCGGGTGCCCAGGCGTCGCTCGACGCGTCGGGCCATGCGCATCATCACCACCAGACTGCGCTCGAACAGGCGCTTGCCGTTGAAGCGTCCTACCAGTGGCGGGTATTTGAATCGGCCACGCTTGAGCTGATTGCGCAGCAACAGGTAGAGGACGATGCCGCCGGACATGGCGATCAGGCTCATGATCATCGGTGCATTCAGGCCGTGCCAGATCGCCAGGCTGTATTCAGGCAACTCGCCACCTACCACCGGCAACGCCGCTGCTGCGAGCAACGGGCCGACGATCTGTGCCGGGAAAATCCCCACCAGCAAGCAGGTGAACACCAACAGTTCGACTGGCGCTCGCATCCAGCGCGGCGGTTCGTGCGGAGTATGCGGTAGCTCGGTAGCCGGAGGGCCGAAGAACACATCCACCGTGAAACGCAGGGAATAGGCAACGCTGAGCATGCCGGCGATGGTCGCCACGATCGGCAGACTGATCTCGACCCACGCCGTGGCATTGATGAACACGGTTTCGGCGAAGAACATTTCCTTCGAGAGGAAGCCATTGAGCAACGGCACGCCGGCCATCGAGGCGCTGGCGACCATCGCCAGCGTCGCGGTGAACGGAATCAGTTTGATCAGACCGCTGAGCTTGCGGATATCGCGGGTGCCACTTTCGTGGTCGATGATGCCCGCCGCCATGAACAGCGAAGCCTTGAACGTGGCGTGGTTGAGAATGTGGAACACCGCCGCCACTGCCGCCAACGGGCTGTTCAGGCCGAGCAGAAGGGTGATCAGGCCGAGGTGGCTGATGGTCGAGTAGGCCAGAAGCCCTTTGAGATCGTTCTGGAACATCGCGCAATACGCGCCGAGCAACAGCGTACACGCGCCGGCACCGCTGACGATGTAAAACCATTCTTCACTGCCGGACAGTGACGGCCACAGGCGGGCGAGCAGAAACACCCCGGCCTTGACCATGGTCGCCGAGTGCAGATAAGCAGAAACAGGAGTCGGCGCCGCCATGGCGTGGGGCAGCCAGAAGTGAAACGGGAACTGGGCGCTTTTGCTGAGTGCGCCGATGAGGATGAGGGGTAACAGGATTGGGTAGAGGGCGTGTGCGCGAATCAGATCGCCAGCGGCCAGGACCTTGTCGAGGTCATAGCTGCCGACGACATGGCCGAGAATCATGACCCCCGCCAGCAGGCAGAGCCCGCCCGCGCCGGTGACCATCAGCGCCATGTAGGCGCCGCGACGAGCGTCGGCGCGGTGGTGCCAATAGCCGATCAACAGGAAAGAAAAGAGACTGGTCAGCTCCCAGAAAAATACAATCTGGATGAGGTTGCCGGAGATGACCAGACCAAGCATGGCGCCCATGAACGCCAGGAAAAACGCGAAGAAACGCGGCACCGGATCATCCGGCGACATGTAATAACGCGCATATAGAGAAACGAGTGTGCCGATGCCGAGCACCAGCATCGAGAACAGCCAGGCGAAGCCATCCATGCGCAGAACGAAGTTCAGGCCAAGGCTGGGCAGCCACATGAACTCTTCTCGGATCACGCCGCCGTGGGCGATTTGCGGGTACAACATCGCGACCTGAACAGTGCCGATCAAAGCGACCAGACCTGCCAGCAGGGATTCGGTATTACGCGCGTTGTGTGGCAGCACGGCTGCCAGACAGCTGCCAATGAATGGCAGAAGCAGTAGAACTATCAGGGACATAGGCTTCTAATCTGCGGAAGTTTGTGAAGCATCATACGTGCCAGCTCCCCGATCACCAAACGCCAGGATGTCTCAGAATCCTACAAAGTAGTCTCAAAATTTGTGTTTGGCCTTATTTCAGGGCAATGGAAGGTGTGGCAGATGGCCCTTTCGCGAGCAGGCTCGCTTCCACATTGGAATGTATTTCAAAATGTGGGAGCGAGCCTGCTCGCGAAAGCGTCGGGTCAGACGCTGAAGATGTTGCGGATTAACCCTGCGCTTCTCGCTCCAACTCAACATCGGTTTCTGCGACCTTACCCTTGGTCTTCAACTCACTGACAATCACCGCCGCCACAATCAATCCTGCGCCCACCAGTGCAATCGCCGGCAACCGCTCGCCGGCAATCCGCCCAACAATCCCGGCCCATACCGGCTCACCGGCATAGATCAACGTGGCCCGAGTCGGGGAAACACTTTTCTGCGCCCAGTTCATCGCCACCTGAATCGCCGCGCTAGCGGCACCCAGGCCCAACGCAGTCACCAGCAGCGTCCAGGAAAAATCCGGAATCAATTCGCCCGTTGGCACCACCAGCAGGAACGACAACACCGACGTCGTGGCCAGTTGCACCACGGTGACCCGGCGCACATCCACTTGACCGGCATAGGTACTGATCAAAATGATTTCGGCGGCAATCGCGATTGCGCTGATCAATGTGGCAATTTCACCTGGACTGAAATTCAGCTCAGCCCCGGATGGCCCCGACAGCAGCATTAAACCGGCGAACGCCAACATGATCCCGACGCTTGGCATCAACCCAGGACGGCGCCCGAGCACCATCCATTGCAGCAACGGCACGAACGGGACGTATAGCGCGGTGATGAACGCCGACTGACTGCTCGGGATGGTTTGCAAGCCAACCGTCTGCAAGCCGTACCCGAGCATGATCGCCACACCGATAAAGGCGCCGGCCTTGAGTTCGAACAGGGTCAGTTCGCGCAAGTGGCGCCACGAGAACAGCGCGACAATGCACGCCGCTGCGGCAAAGCGCAGACCGACAAAAAACATCGGCCCGCTGACCGTCATTGCGTGCTGAACCAGCAAAAAAGTGCCGCCCCAGATCATGGTAATCAGCACCAGCACGCACTCGGCTTTGCTGAAACGGGAAAAGCGGATAGGGGTAGGGGAGGTGTTCAGCGACGTCATGACCTTGCGTACTATAAAAAAGAGGCCGCACAATGCGCCCAACGTTGCGCAGTATACTGCCCAACCTCACCGAGTGAGCAATATAGTGCCCAAAGATTCCTTGCAACGCGCTTCCGTCCTTCAGCACGTCAGCCAGAACGTCCGACGTCTGCGCCATGCCGCTGATATGAGCCAGACCGCGCTGGCGGAAAAATCCGGGGTCAGTCGACGCATGCTGGTGGCGATCGAGGCGGGCGAGAAGAATGTCAGCCTGACCACGCTCGACCGCGTTGCCGAAGCGCTCGATGTCGCGTTCAGCGATCTGATCCAGGCGCCGGATGCCCGTGATCCGAGCCGCATCAACGAAGTGGCCTGGGCCGGCGTTATTCCGGGCAGCAAAGCCGTGCTCCTGTCCAAAGCCACTGCCACTCGCGAAGTCGAGCAGTGGGAATGGTGCTTGCAACCGGGTGAGGTCTACCCCTCTCAGGCGGATGCCGAGGGCTGGAGTGAGCAGATTTTTGTGTTCGAAGGTTGCCTGACGCTGATGCTCGGCGATCAGCCGCAACAGATCGGCACAGGGGAGTTCTTTATGTTTGCCAGTAGCCAGCCGCATTCCTATCGAAACGATGGCGATGTCGCAGCGCGGTTTGTGCGTAATGTGGTGATTTGAATGGAGCAGACTGCAGAGATCCTGATCATCGGCGGCGGCCTTAGCGGCACGATGCTGGCGGTGCAATTGTTGCGTCAGCCGGGCCAACGAAAAATTGTCATCATCGAGCCGCGTGCCGAACTCGGTCGAGGCGAAGCTTACAGTGCGATTGAATTGGGCCATACGCTCAATGGCAATGCCGCGCGCATGAGCGTTGATCCGGATAATCCGGATGATCTCACGCAATGGCTGACCGAACACATCGCTGCCGGCGGCTGGCCTGAGTCTGCCGAGCAAAACGTTCCCATCAATGAGCTGTTTCCCCCGCGCGGATTGTTTGGCGTGTATGTGCAGCAGCGTCTGGCTGAAGCGCGGCGTATCGGTGCGCAATACGGCTCGACGGTCGAGCACATTTGCGCTGAGGCGGTGGATCTGCAAACGGCTGTGGACTCGGTGCAATTGCGCCTGAGCGATGGCCAGATCGTGGACGGCGCTTATGCGGTTCTCGCCACTGGCATGTTCCCCGCGGCGCGGACGGTGCAGAAACACTCAAGCGGCCTCAACGCCGCCGCGCTGGACCCGTGGGATGTCGCGGCGATGCGTCAACTTGACCCGCAATCGACCGTGCTGATCATCGGTTCCGGCCTGACCATGGTTGATGCCGTGGTTTCGCTGGAACAGGCCGGGCATCGGGGGCCGATTGAAGTGTTCTCCCGGCACGGTTTGTTGCCCCATGTGCGCCGACAACCACCGGCCTGGGAAGACTTTCTGGGCAGCGATCACAGTATTCGCACTCCACGACAGTTGCTGCGCGAATTACGCCGGCACTGTCACCAGGCGATGGCCCAAGGCATCGACTGGCAAGCACCGCTGGACACGGTTCGCGTGCACATCGCTCGGTTGTGGAGTCAGGCGACTGACGTGCAGCGGCGACAATTCGTACGGCATTTGCGGCCGTGGTGGGAAAGTCATCATCATCGTTCGCCGCCGTTGAGCGCGGCGTTGGTCGGGCGCCTGCAATTGGCCGGGCGGCTGAGCATTCACGCTGCATCGTTCAAAGGGCTTGAGCCTGGTGCGGATGGCGGCGTGAGTATTCGAATAAGACGTCGTGGTGAGTCTGAAACCTGCGTGGTGCAGGGCGCGGCGCTGATCAATTCCAGTGGCATCGAATACGACTGGCGGCGGGTGGCGCGACCGTTGCCGCAGCAGTTGCTGGAGCGTGGTCTGGTGCAGCCGGGGCCGTTGGCGTTGGGGATTGCGGCGGTGGCAGATGGCGCAGTGCTGGATGCTGAAGGGTGTGCGGCTGACCGCCTATTTGCGATGGGGCCGCCACTTCGGGGGATGTGGTGGGAAAGTACGGCGGTGACGGATGTGGCGTTGCAGGCCAAGGCGTTGGCGGTGCGATTGGTAGAGTGAGGGTGATCTTTCCGGCCCCATCGCCAGCAGGGCGGGGGGATGCAGAATCTGTGTGCACTCCAAATCCCTGTAGGAGCTAGCCCTGCTAGCGATAGCGGTGCATCAGGCAACACGAATGTGCGTGATCTACCACTATCGCTGGCATCCAACTCCCCTATTGGAATGGTGTGGGCGGCTTAACAGTTACGCCACCACCCGATAACAAGGCACATACGCCGCGCCGCCCGGCAGTTTCATCCGGTGCTGGGCGACGAAGGCTTTGAGCAGGGCATCGAGCGGTTGCATGATCGCCGCGTCGCCACGGATCTGGTACGGCCCGTGCTCTTCGATCAGGCGAATGCCTTTGTCCTTGACGTTGCCGGCGACGATGCCGGAAAACGCCCGACGCAGGTTCGCCGCCAGTTCGTGCGGTGGCTGGTCGCGGTGCAGTTTCAGGTTGGCCATGTTTTCGTGGGTCGGATCGAACGGACGCTGGAAGCCTTCGTCGATTTTCAACAGCCAGTTGAAGTGGAACGCGTCATTGCGCTCGCGGCGGAACTGCTTCACCGCTTTCAGACCCTGAGTCATCTGCCGCGCCACTTCGGCCGGGTCGTCGATGATGATTTCGTAATGCTGCTTGGCCGCTTCGCCGAGGGTCGCGGTGACGAATGCGTCGAGCTGCTCCAGATACGGCGCCGCGTGTTTCGGCCCGGTGAGAATGACCGGGAACGGCAGGCCGGCGTTGTCCGGGTGCATCAGGATGCCGAGCAGATAGAGGAACTCTTCAGCCGTACCCGCGCCGCCCGGGAAAATGATGATGCCGTGGCCAACCCGGACGAAGGCTTCCAGACGTTTTTCGATGTCTGGCAGGATCACCAGTTCATTGACGATCGGGTTCGGCGCTTCGGCGGCGATGATGCCTGGCTCGGTCAAACCGAGGTAGCGACCGCCGTGAATGCGCTGTTTGGCGTGGGCAATGGTCGCGCCCTTCATCGGGCCTTTCATCACGCCGGGGCCGCAACCGGTGCAGATGTCGAGGCTGCGCAGGCCCAGTTCGTGGCCGACTTTCTTGGTGTATTTGTATTCTTCGGTATTGATCGAGTGACCGCCCCAGCAGACGACAATCTTCGGCTCGACGCCCGGGCGCAAGGTGCGCGCGTTACGCAGCAGGTGAAAGACGTAGTCGCTGATGCCTTGCGAAGTTGTAAGGTCGATGCGTTGGCTGTCGAGTTCGTTTTCGGTGTAGACGATATCGCGCAGGGCGCTGAACAGCATTTCGCGGGTGCTGGCGATCATTTCGCCGTCGACGAAAGCGTCGGCCGGAGCGTTCAGCAGCTCCAGGCGTACGCCGCGATCCTGTTGGTGAATGCGGATTTCGAAGTCCTTGTAGGCTTCGAGGATGGTCTTGGCGTTATCGACATGGGCGCCGGTGTTGAGGATGGCCAGGGCGCACTGGCGGAAGAGGGTGTAGGTGCTGCCGGATCCGGCTTCGCTCAGTTGCTGGACTTCACGTTGAGAAAGGGTTTCCAGGCTGCCTTTCGGGCTGACCGAGGCGTTGATTACGTGTCGTTGGGTCATGCAATGATCCTTAAAACGATGTCATCTCAAGACTAGGCGATGGCATCCGAATAGTGTGTATCCATGAATGAAGATGGCACGATCTGCGCTATACCGCCATGTCCCCGTTGGACGCTGAAAAGATGAAAAGGAGCCCCAGCATAGCTAAATCGCCGCTCGATGCGATAATGCGCCGGCGGGTTTTTTCCGTTGCCTTTTTTTGCTGCTCAAGGAAGTCATTCGTAATGTTCGAAATTCAGCCGATGGACGCCGCCACCTTTCGCCAGCAGACCCGGCGCAGCACGATCATCATCGCCGTGCTGTTCCTGGTGCTGGCGATGTTGTTTTCCAGCGTCGCGGTGGCGCTGTTCGGCGAGCCCGGCGGCGATAACCTGCGGTTTAACGTCGGCGGGGTGTTTCTCGCTTTCCTGCTGACGGCGGCGCTGTTGCGCGGCCGGTTCTGGAATCAGAGCTGGATGGCCCCTGCGGTGTACAGCTGGCGCCTCAAGCGCAACCTGATGAGCATCACCAACGTGATGCATCAGGTCACGGCAGCGGTGGAGAAAAACGATCCGATGGCCATGAAGGTGTTGCGCTTCTACCATCTGGGCCTGACGCAGATGCATGAACTGGACGGTAATTCCAGCGATCATGGGCAACTCTGGCGAGAAGTCGAAGCGCACAAACAGCGCATGCAAGCGCAGGGCCTCGACACCGAGCAGACGCGCTTCGATCCGGCCTGGCTTGACGCCCTGAAGCAGACGCCGCGCTAGAGCGCCTGCTTGCCGCGCAGTTTCCATGAGCGGATCAGCCGCCCGTAGACCAGCAGATTGACCGCCAGCACCACGCTGCCCAATGCCAGTTGAATCTGCGGTGTCAGCCCGGCCGGGTAGATGATCGGCCAGATGTAATGCTCGATGAAGCCGCCGGCGTATTCGGTTTGCCCGGCGGCGTGACGCATCAGGTTTTCCCAATAGGTCAGCGGGCAGGTCAGGTGCAACACCTCGACCGCGACGCCCCACGCCGCCGCCGGCAAATGCAGCCACATCAGTCGTGGCCACTTCAGCACCAGCAAGCCGCCGAACAGCACGAACAAAATGAAGCACAAATGAAACAGCACCAGCCCGTCGGCTGCGATTCGGTACAGCATGTCGTCTCCCTGACGCAATTGTGAATGGCGCTATGTTACGCCCGTCAGGGGCTTAAGGCTCAGGGCGAAAATCGGCAAATTCGGCGCGCATCCGCCCATTGTGTTTGGCTTGATAAAGCAATTTGTCGACCTGTTCGACGAAGTGCAGGGGATCGCTGCCGACCTTTGCCCTGGTAGTACCGACGCCCAGGCTTAGGCTGACCAACGACGACACCGGCGAATGCGCGTGCGCAATCTGCTGCTGACGGATCAAGTGCAGGCATTTGCGCGCGACCAGACGCGCTGACTCGGCATCGGTTTCCGGCAGTAGCCAGACAAATTCTTCGCCGCCGATGCGCGCAATGAAATCCCGTGGCCGATTGGCCGCCAGCGACAGCGTCTTGGCCACTTGGCGCAGGCATTCGTCGCCTTTGATGTGGCCGTAGTGGTCGTTGTATTGCTTGAAGTAGTCGATGTCGAGGATCAGCAGTGACAGCGGCAATCCGCCGTGTTGAGCCTGAGCCCATTCGCGTTCGAGGACGGTGTCGAACATGCGCCGATTAGCGATACCGGTCAGCCCGTCCTGAAAGGAATATTCCTCCAGTTGTTTTTGCAGGCGGATCAGATGCTCTTCGGTCTTCTTGCGCTCGCTGATATCGAACATGAATCCCACCAGCGCCTCGACTTCGCCGTCCTTGCGCACCACGTGTACGACGTCGCGGATCCACACGTATTCGCCGGCACTGGTCAGCGCGCGATAGTCGGCCTCGTGATCGACACCGGCACGGGACTGCGAGACGCAGAATTCGACGACGTAATCGCGATCATCCGGGTGCATGCGTTCAACCCAGTCGTTAACCCCGACCCAGCTGTCCTGCTTCCACCCCAGAAGAGTTTCGATCTGTGGGCCGATGTAGCTGAAAGTCATGCTTTTCCAGTCGATCCGCCATGGAATGGCTTTGGTCGATTCCAGCAGGGTTTTGTACACGTCATTGTCGATGGCGGTCATGGCGGGGCTCGAGAAGGAAAAGGCTGCGCCAGCATGTTAGTGGCACTGTTGCGTTGCAAGCAGGTTGCCGATGAACGGTTGGCTCGGACCTATTTCCTACAAGTGCGCAAGATTGTTCAAGCCATAAAACCCACTTTACTGGCAAAGTCTTCGGCCGTTTCCCTGATTGAAGAGCGTTATGTCCGATTCACTTTTGCCCCGCAGTGCGTTCCTGCGCGGTGCTGCGGCGATCATGCCGTTGTCTCTGGCGACCGCGCCGTGGGGGCTGCTGGCCGGCTCCATGGCGATTGAGGCCAACCTCACCCCGCTGCAAGGGCAGGGCCTGTCGAGCATTGTCTTTGC
This sequence comes from Pseudomonas sp. WC2, assembly GCF_050586545.1. Taxonomy (NCBI): domain Bacteria; kingdom Pseudomonadati; phylum Pseudomonadota; class Gammaproteobacteria; order Pseudomonadales; family Pseudomonadaceae; genus Pseudomonas; species Pseudomonas sp. WC2. Next base: position 212,396 of record NZ_JBOBDR010000006.1, read on the forward strand.
AGGCGCGGCGCAATTGGTGGCGATTGGCATGCTCAAGGGGGGCGCGGGGATTTTTTCGATTCTGCTGACCACGGTGCTGCTGACCTCGCAGCATCTGTTGTACGGCATGAGCATGCGTTCGGTGATCTCACCGTTACCCGGTCGCTGGCGTCTTGGCCTCGGCTTTCTGCTCACTGACGAGTTGTTTGCGCTGACCAGTCAGCATGACCGGCAACAGTTCAATCGCTGGTATGCGTTGGGCGTCGGTTTGACCTTCTACATTGCCTGGAACCTCTTCACCTTGGCCGGTATCGTTCTTGGCAGCAGTATTCCGGGGCTGGAACACCTGGGCCTGGATTTCTCGATTGCCGCGACCTTCATTGCGCTGATCACGCCCGTGGTGCGCAACGTGCCGACCGTGGTCTGCGTGGCCGCGTCGTTGTTCTGCTCGGTGCTGTTCAGTTATTGGCAGTGGGGCTCGGCGCTGGTGCTGTCGGGATTGGCGGGCATGACCGCAGGGTTCATCTGCAACAAACTGTATCGGGAGCGCACATGATGGTCTGGGCGGTGATTTTCGGCATGGGGATTCTGGTTTTTCTCAACCGCTACGTGTTTCTTGAGCCGCGCCTGCCCGTGCGTTTGAGCAGCAACGTCCGACAGTTTCTCGGCTTCGCGGTGCCGGGCATGCTCACGGCGATCTGCGGGCCGATCGTATTTATGCCGGACAAACACTTGAATCTGCAGTGGGACAATCCCTACCTGCTGAGTTCGCTGGTCGCTATTGGCCTGGTGCTCGCGACACGCAATACGTTGCTGAGCATGTTGTTGAGCATGGCGTTCTTCTTTTTGCTGCGCTGGTGGTTGTAAGTTGTCCGCTTGAAACTGTTCTACGCTTTAGGGCTGAACGTTTTCGGTAAAAGGGAGGGTGAGTATGACGACTGAGCAAAAACATCCGGAAGCGGATGAAGAAAAGACCGATGAGCCGACGCAAGAAGAAATCGAGCGTGAGAGGCGCAAGGAACAGACCTGGAAGCACGACGATGGCCGAGAACTTTCAGACCCCGACCGCAAGCTGTAAGTGATTCCTATGAAAAAGCCCCGCATGCGCGGGGCTTTTTTGTGGATTCAAAGATCTTCGATCTGGGTGAAATCGGGGTGTGAAGCCCGATATCCCAACGTTCGATCGATCCAGGCGTTGAGCTCGTTGATCATCACCGGCGGGTGGCCGGGATATCCCTCGAGGGTGGTGCGCAGGATGCGTTCGATGTCGGGAACGGCACGCAGGTTTCGGGTCTTGATGTAGTGGCCGATAAAACAGTCGAGTTCAAAGCGTTCTGTCATGGACAGATAGACACACTCCAGGCCACCGACCTGTTTGATTGCAAAATCGTCGCGCAACTTATTTCTCTGCAAGGGCTTGTACAGTGATAGGGAATTCCCGGTTTGTTGACTCTTTGGTCAATTGGTATACCAATCGGAAAGGCGGCGCGCATGCTAGCTGTAGTGCCCGTAAATGTATGTATGGCGTACAAATTGTCAGACAAGCGGTTAGTTCGCTCAAACGTCTGTTTTATTGCCACTGTTTCGTCAATGAAACACCGGTTGTAACGCAGAAGATTCAGCGTGAGAGGCAGTATTGTGGAGACGCCCCACGCCGCGAATTATTTAGGCGACTTTTTCATTTGCTGGCATTTCAGATTGGTCGCTGGCGGTCATTATTCCTGGGTGGTCTCACCGGTAAAGGTATCGCGCCAGTTGAGCCAGCGCCGCTCGAGCATGGCCAGCACGCCGTCGCTGAATTTACCCAGCAAGGCGAGCACGATGATTGCGGCGAGCACGATGTCGGGCCGCGAGGTTTCGCGACCGTCGCTGAGCAGATAGCCGAGGCCTTTGGTGGCGGCGATCAACTCGGCGGCGACGAGAAACATCCAGGCCAGACTCATGCCGCTGCGCAAACCGGTGAACAGGCCGGGCAGGGCGGCGGGCAGCAGAATGCGTCGTGTCAGTTGCCAGCGGCTGAAACCGTAGATGCGCCCGACTTCCACCAGTTTGCGATCAATATTGCGGATCGCCGCGACGACGTTGACGTACACCGGAAAGAACGCGCCGATGGCGATCAGGACAATTTTCGAGGTCTCGTCGATGCCCAGCCACAGAAGCAACAGCGGCACCCAGGCAAGGCTCGGGATTGAGCGCAACGCGGCGAACGTCGGCTCCAGATAAGCTTCGGCTTCACGGCTCAAACCGACCCAGGCAGCAAACACCAGCGCGAGGCTGGCGCCGATGGCGAAGCCAATCAACACGCGAATCAGGCTGGCGCCGATGTGTTTCCACAACGCTCCTTCGGCAAGGTCGGTGAGGGTCAATGCGATCTCGCTCGGGGCCGGCATTTGGTAGGACGGTAGCCAGCCGATGCGTACGATAATTTCCAGGACGATGACGATCAGCACCGGCAACGCCAGGCCTTTGCAGCGGCGCTGCCAGCTCGGATTGAGGGCGGTGGCGCGCCGTGGCCGCAAGGCAAGTTGCGCCGGCAGGTCTTTGCTTTGAATGGTCATGGTTTGGCTCCGCTCACAACGAATCCGCGACGGGCGCGGATTCGCTGTAAGGCTGATCGTTTACTGGCGAGCGACGGCTTGTTGAACACCGCTGTCGAGCAGTTGGTCGATGACTTGATCGACATTGACGCCACGGCGCACCAGTTCTTCGGAAACCAGAATCGGCGCCGCAGCCTTAGAGGCCACCACGTCGTTGGGTGTCAGTTGTGGGCTGCTCAAATCGGTGCGCGACAGTTGCAACTTGGCAACGTCGAGCGGCAAACCGGATTCCTTGGCGAGCAGGGCAGCGAACTCTTCAGGATTTTTCAATGACCATTCACGCGCCTGCTCGTAGGCCTTGATCACGGTGTCGATAGTCTGCGGATGCTCTTTGGCGTATTGCTCGGTGACGCTGACGACTCCGTAACTGTTAAACGCCGGGTTGCGATACAGCAATCGCGAGCCCGCCTGCACCTGGCTGGCAGCCATGTGTGGATCGAGCCCGGCCCACGCGTCGACGTCACCCTTTTCCAGTGCGGTGCGGCCGTCCGGGTGTTGCAAGTGAACCAACTCCACATCGTCCTTTTTCAGCCCGGCCTGTTGCAGGCTGCGCAAGGTGAACAGGTACGGATCGGTGCCTTTGGTGGCGGCGATTTTCTTGCCTTTGAGGTCGGCGACCGATTGGTACGGGGAATCTTTGCGCACCACTAATGCCGTCCATTCGGCGCGGCTATAGACGTAGACGGATGTGATCGGACTGCCGTTAGCGCGGCTAAGCACCGCAGCGAGACTGGCGCTGGAGGCAAAATCGACGCCGCCGCTGTTGAGGTATTCCAGCGAGCGGTTACTGCCCTGACTCAACACCCAACTGACTTTGGTTTGCGGCAGGGCTTTTTCCAGAAAGCCGAAATGCTTGAGGACCAGGCTCACTGGCGAGTAGTAGGCGTAATCCAGATGGACTTCGGCCGGAGCGGTTTCAGCGGCATGGGCCAGCGGTTGCAGGCTCAGGGCCATTGCGCCAGCGGCCAACAGGGTCTTGAAGCGGGTTAACGGGAAGAACGAGGTCATGGGGCGCTCCGGCAAAGGCACAGGGTTCTTATGTCCAAAAATATATTTCTGATGAATGCTTCCTGCATGAATGGAATATTGCAGGCTCTGTGCCATGCGTGCCGGAGCCCCGGTTTATAAGGCTCTTGACGTTTTAAAAGGCAAGCTCAGTGTTGCGTGGTGAACAGTGTGGAGGGGCACTGTTGCAGGGCGAACAGTCTGCGTCGGCAGCGATGAGCTTATGCATTATTCGAATTTCAAAAGCGCTAATTGAGAGCGTTATGGTCTATGCAATTTCCGTTGCAGGACTCGCCATGAAGCTTTCCCGTTTTGTTCGCAAGGCGCTTTGCGCCGCGCTGTTTATCTCGCCACTTTCCTACGCCGCCGAGCCTGTGGTTCTGCACGTCGGCGATCAGAATTACTACAACATCCGCGCTTCGATAGAAGCCTCGGGTGTGTTGAAAGATGCGCCTTACACGGTCGACTGGAAGCATTTTCAGGCCGCAGCACCGCTCGCCGAAGCCCTGCAAACCGGTTCGCTGGACCTGGGCTTCCTTGGTGATTCAGGATTTCTGTTTCTCGCCGCAAAACAGGCCCCGGTGAAACTGATCGGCGTGTCGCGGCAAAATCCGGACACGATTGCTTTGCTGGTGCCCAAGGATTCACCGGTCAAAACCATCGCTGATTTGAAGGGCAAGAAAGTCGCCTACTGGCCCGGCGCCTGGAGCCAGCAACTAACCTTGCGCGCGCTGGAGCAGGGCGGTCTGCCGGAAGACTATGTCGACTTCGTCAAACTGATGCCGATCGACGCGGCGGCTGCATTACCGCAGGGCAGCATCGATGCGTTCCCTGTGTGGGAGCCGTACATTTCCCAGCAGATTGTGTTCTCAGGTGCGCGGCCGATTCTCACCGCGAAAAATCTGATGCCGGGACTCAGCGCGATTGCCGCGTCGACGCCATCGATCGACAGCAAACGTGAGGCCATCGCTGATTTCCTCGTACGTTTGAAGCAGGCGCGCGCGTGGGTCGACAACCACACCGACGAGTACGCCGACCTGTGGGCGAAGAAGGCCAACCTTGATCAGCAGGTGTCGCGGCACTGGTTGCGCCAGGCGCACATGAGCGTCGGGCCAGTGGATCAGCAGGCCGCAGCGGATCTGCAAAGCACTGCCGACTTCCTGTTCAAAGTAAAAGCATTGCCATCAGCACTGAGCACCGCAGGGATAATCGATACATCCTTCCAGCAAGCCTTGGCGAACTGAGCGAGCATCTGAACCAAACACTGTGTACCTTATCCAGCCTCGGCTCGCAGATCGGAGCGCAGGGACGGAGAAAGGCGAGGGAGTTTTGCCAATCGAAAACATGACCGGCGCGGTCGGACTCAAGGCAAAACATGACATCCGTATTCAAACTCATCGGTGCAGCCGCCATCGCTCTCGGGCTGGCTGGCTGCATCGCCGCGCCCATCGAAATGACTGCGCAAACCGAATCCCGCCTTCAGGCTCAGGCGCCGGTGCGCTTTCTGCTGACCTTCGATGACGGGCCCAGCGCTTCAAGTTTCTGGAACCCGTCAGCAACGGTGCTCGACAGTCTCAAGGACAACCCTGTGCAACCCGGTATCAAAGCCGTGTTTTTTGTCCAGACCCGCGCACCCCGGGCCGGTAATAGCGAGATCGGGCGCGGCATCATGCGGCGCGAGTATGCCGAAGGGCACATTCTCGCGTTTCACACCGCCACCCATTGGCACACCAACCATCGCTCGCTTGATCCCGAGGAACTGGAAGAGTCGCTGACCAACGGCACGGCGGATATCGCCGCCATCACCGGCGCGCCACCGACCTTGCTGCGTCCGCCATTCTGGAACTTCGACAAACGCACTTTCGCCGCCTATCAACAACATGGCTTGCATGTTTTGCTGACGGACATGAGTGCCAATGATGGAAAAATCTGGGGTTTCAATGCCAGCCCGAGGCGTCGGGCCAACATGCTGCGACAAATGTCGGAAGTTCGCGAGCGCGTCGCTCTGGGTGAGTTTCCCACCGTGGATGGGGTGATTCCTGTGGTGGTGACCTTCCATGACCTCAATCGCTATACCGCACGACATACGCGCGAATACCTGCAAATCCTCATCGACAGTGCGGCGGCTACAGGCGTGAAACTGGCGGACAAGCCGTTCTATGATGATCACGCTGCGTTGCAGAACGCCGCTCTGGCGCGCACGGTTGCAAAGAGCTCGGAACCGGTGAATTTGCCCGGCATCTGGAACTGGATCTGGGATGGCGATGCTCACTGAGAGGGTTCTTGAGAAGTGTGACCCGCTTGGCATATTTGTGTCGCGCAAGACACAAATTGCTCATCTATGCTCTACCGATCGGATTGATCCATCGCCTGCGAGGCGTTCGCCCATGCTTGCCATTACCGACATTTGCCGCATCGTCGAGTCAGGCTTTCCTGCGCTTAAATGTGATTGCACGCCTTCGGCGCAAGGGCTTCTGCAGATCAAGGTGTATGAGCCGCAAAGCGGGCGAGTGGATTTGCTCCTCAACGGTGTTTCGCCGGAACATCTCGTCACGATCCGTGACATTTCCAACTTCATTGGCGAGCTACGCACTGAGATGAGTGCGGGTCGCCGTGCATTTGCAGGTTGAGCGTTTACAGACGTCGTTGAAATGCCCGAACAATGCGCAACGTCGCGGCACTGGTGCTCAGGTTTTGCACCGAATCCAGCGGGTGCCAGATGCAATCGATGATTTCGTTTTGCGGTCGGACGTCGTCGATGTTCAGCACTGAGGCTTCGTAGACGTGGTGCCGCGTGCTGCCGCTCTGCAGTTCCATCAGATACAACACGTCTTCGGCGTTCAGCCCGGTCTCTTCCTGCAGCTCGCGTACAGCCGCGTCCGCCCGGGTTTCACCAGGCTCGACCTTGCCGCCGGGCAATGCCCATTGGCTGTGGGGCTTGCGCACCAGGAGAATGTGACGATCCTGTTCGCAAATGACGGTGGCACGTACTTTCATTTGTTACCTGTTTACTGCTTGTCATAAAACTGAAATGAAACTGCAATATTCGAGCCGGGCCCGCAACTAAAGGTTCCGTGGAAGTTTGGAGCGTTCGCTGGGACTGAAAGTGCCGACTGGCCGGTTTCGCGACGTTCGGTTGGTACCTCATTTGGCGCAGGGTGTAAGGTAAAAGCGTGAGGCTGAAACCCACCGTCAGCGAAAAGGAGGTGCCCATGAGCATGCCTGTGATGAACAAGATGCACATGAACGGCTACGACGTACTCAGCGTAAACAACGGCCCGTGGCGGGTTTGTACCCAAGGCGATCGGCTGGCGTCATTTGCTAGCAGGGAGGAAGCGCTGGCGTATGCCGCGGCACTTCCTGGCTACAAAAAACGCTCGGTACGCGGACAAAGTCACATCGCCGAGTGATGAGCGGTAATCAATGAGCCCCGGCATTTGTCGGGGCTTTTGTTTAGGGGGGAAAGAAGGGCCGGGTTTCAGTGAACTTTGGTACGGCTGATCGCGCGTGCCTTCACTTCTTTTGCATACAGTTGCAGGCGCTCCTCGTCGCTTTGCAAAACCTCGCAGGATCTCAATACCGTCTGCGCGTCGGCTTCGTTGCCGGATTTGCGCAGTTGTTCGGCGATACGTTTGAGGTCGACGGCCGACCATCTCAAATCCGATGCAACACTTTGCAGGTCGCGCTGAAGTTCGTGTTCGTATTCATTGAGCCGCATGATCATCTCCAGGACGTTCTCGGTAGAAAAGAGTAGTCGCATTTTTCGCGGTTGGCGCAAGGCCTGTCAGTCTTCGGACTGAATGGATGTAAAAAATTGTCCAATCGTCGTCCGGGGCTGATTGCCACGATGGATGTCCACCCAGTTACGGGTTACATTCGCTTTTTTTCAGAACAGGGCATTACAGATGCGGATATGGATCGGGAGTTTGACGTTGGCCATGTTGGCAGGTTGCTCGTTGCCGGCGTCGCTGGTACCGGGTGAGCCGAATGTCAGCAAGACCAGTGCAAAGGTCCCCAAAGACTATGCCGCATGTGTATTACCGTTGTGGCAGCAGGACGTGGCCAAAACCACGCAGACGTCCATTTCCAACGGCTATCGCATTACCGCGCCGAGCATCATCACCGCCGATGAAATTCTCGACATTGTCAAATACAAGGATGGCAGCCGGGTGTCGCTGTATCAGGGGCCGCCTTGGGCCAAGTCCGGCTCGCTGCGCAAATCGGTGCGTGATTGCCTGTAACGACTGTCGCGTTGATCAAAAAGCAGAAACCGGAACGACGGTTTCTGCTTTTTTTTGGCCTGTCGCCAGCGGTGCTCAGTCGCAGAGGTTGGTCAGCGGGATAGTCCCGACGTTGCCCTTTTTCTCGCGGCGATCCTGAATCCAGTCTTGCACTTGCTGGCCAACACTCAGTGGATTTACCCGCCGGCGGCTGATCGCGTGAGCGCATTGGCGGCGGCGGATCCGATGATTCCTGTGGTTGCGTAATGCGCGGTGACAGTTGCGTACGCGGGTTTCCTGTCGTGTGCACTAGGCTTTTGAGGGCCGGTCGATCGTCAGGCCGGCATGACCTTTGAAGGAGCCTCGGATCATGGATGATCTGGTCAAAGACGTTATTCCGCTATTGCAGTACCTGATTCCCGGTTTTTTATCAGCGTGGATTTTTTACTCGCTGACGGCGTTCAAGCGGCCCGATACGTTCGGGCAGATTGTGCAGGCGTTGATTTTTACGTTTGTGATCCACGGGGCAGTGTTGGGGATTGGGGCAATCTGTTTGTGGGTGGGTTCGAAGGGATTTTCTGTAGGCAAATGGGACGCCAAGGCCGAAATCGCATGGGCCTTTGCTTTTTCTCTGCTACTCGGATTTTCCGCCTGTTATCTGGCCATCAATGACAAACTGCATGCATGGTTGCGTAGCAGAAACGTAACGAAACAATCTTCTTATCCCAGTGAATGGTTCTGCGCATTTGCACAGTATGAGCGCTTCATCACCCTGCATTTGAGTGACGAAAGGCGCGTCCTGGGCTGGCCGGTCGAGTGGCCACGCGAATCCGCCAATGGGCAGTTCGTCATGCAATTTCCGCGTTGGCTCGACGATGATGGCCAGCCGACATCTTATGGTGCGGAGTTTTTGTTGATAGATTCCGCGAACGTCAAATGGGTTGAGTTCAGCCCGTCATCAGAGGGATCCTCATGCCGACCGCCAGAGCACCACAACTCATGCCCAAACATTTAGAACGCCTTTTCATCGGACCGGACGGCAAGATGCTGGAAGTACCATTGATCAAGGGACCGAGTGCGCCGCCACCGCTTAAGCGCCGCAAAGCACGATAGATCCCTCAGCCCCAACCCTCCGCCACTGCCCGGCGAATCGCTTCCAGCAACATCGCAAATGCCGGGTTGTCGTTGTTCTCCCGCCAGATCAGATGCAACTCGCTCTGCACCCCTTCGCCCAGATCGATATCGCGAAACACCACATTCTTGAACACCACACTGGTCGCACAGCGCGGTACCAGCGCCAGGCCCATGCCGGCGTTGACCAATGCCAGAATCGTCAACGATGACCCCAGCCACTGCACATAGTCCGGTGCGACCCGGGCCGAACGCAGCATGCCGGTCAGCAGTTCGTTGAACGGCGGATATGCCGCATGGGAGTACATCAGAAAGGGTTGTTTATCCAAGTCGCTGACCGACACTTCGGCTGCGCTTGCCAATGGGTGAGCGCTCGGCACCGCCAGCACAAACGGCTCGCGCACCAGGCATTCGGTGGCATACCCCGGTTCCAGCAGCGGCGCGCGGGCGATGCCCAAGTCGATGCGGCGGGCGCGCAGCGCTTCGTGCTGTTGGTAGGTGTTCATCTCCGACAGATCGATTTTCACTTGCGGCTGTTTCAGGCGCGCCTCGGCGATGACCTTGGGCAAAAATTCATACACCGCGCTGCCGACAAAACTGATGTTCACCGAACCGATATCACCTTCGGCAAACCGTCGGGCAGTGACGGCGGCTTGCTGGGCGCGCTCCAGCAGGTTCTGTGCTTCGATGAAGAACGCCCGGCCTGCGGCGGTGAGCGCGACGCTGCGGGTGCTGCGAGTAAACAGTTCGAAACCGAGGTGATGCTCGAGCAACTGAATCTGCCGGCTCAGTGGCGGCTGAGTCATGTTCAGTCGTTCGGCGGCGCGGCGAAAGTTGAGTTCGGTGGCGACGGTGGTGAAGCAGCGCAGCTGAGTGAGTTCGAACATTGATCTAATCCAGGTATCAATCGAATGCCAAGTTAGATTAGACGGGATCAATGATCGCCGTCCATGATCGACCCATCGCTTCACGCCATCCCTAAAAAAACAAGATCGGGAGTCGCCCCTTGAAAACCCTCCAGAGTCCGCTGGACGTCACGGTTCTCGCCCGTGCCGCCGCCAAGGTCAAGCGCCACGTGCTGCCACTGTTCGTGGTGATGTTCATCGTCAACTACATCGATCGGGTCAACATCGGTTTTGTGCGCAGCCATTTGGAAACCGATCTGGGCATTGGTGCTGCGGCCTACGGGCTCGGCGCTGGCTTGTTCTTCATTGGCTACGCGCTGTTCGAAGTGCCCTCCAACATGCTCCTGCAGCGCTACGGCGCGCGGGTCTGGCTGACGCGAATCATGTTCACTTGGGGCGCCGCCGCCATGGCCATGGCGTTCGTCAGAGGCGAAACCAGTTTCTACGTGCTGCGCTTTATTCTCGGCGCGGCGGAGGCGGGGTTCTTTCCGGGGATCATCTATTACTTCACCCAATGGCTGCCTGCCTCCGAGCGCGGCAAGACCATGGCGGTGTTCCTCAGCGGTTCGGCGATTGCCTCGGTGATCTCCGGCCCGGTGTCCGGTGCGCTGCTGCACATCAGCGGCCTGGGCTTGCACGGTTGGCAGTGGATGTTCCTGATTGAAGGCGCGGCGTCAGTCGTGCTCTGCGCATTCGTTTGGTTCTGGCTGCAATCACACCCGCGTCAGGCCAAATGGCTGACCGAAGAGGAGCGCGAAGCGCTGGTGGCCGCAATTGCTGAAGAGCAACGTGCCCGTGAAGCGGTGCAGGTCGCCAAACCGTCGATGTTCAAGCTGCTGGCCGATCGGCAGATTGCGCTGTTCTGCTTCATTTATTTCTCCATCGCTCTGACCATTTATGGCGCCACCTTCTGGCTGCCAAGCATGATCAAGAAGATGGGCAATCTCGGCGACTTCCAGGTCGGAATGCTCAACTCGATTCCATGGATCATTTCGATTGTCGCCATGTACGGCTTCGCAGCGGTGGCCGGCAAATGGAAATTCCAGCAGGCCTGGGTCGCCCTGACGCTGGTGATCGCCGCCATCGGCATGTTCATGTCGACCACTGGCGGGCCGATCTTCGCTTTCGTCGCGATCTGTTTCGCCGCTATCGGCTTCAAAGCTGCTTCGGCGCTGTTCTGGCCGATTCCGCAAAGCTATCTGGATGCGCGCATCGCCGCTGCGGTGATCGCTCTGATCAATTCCATCGGCAACCTTGGCGGCTTTGTGGCGCCGACCGCGTTCGGCTTTCTTGAGCAAACCACCGGCTCCATCGAGGGCGGCCTGTATGGCTTGGCAGGCACATCGTTGATCGCTGCCGTAGTGATTTTCTTCGCCCGCACGGCACCGAGTGCCAAAGGCAAAACCCCGTCAAAGCCCCATGACAAGGCCGCCGTTGTCGCGACGGCTAACCCGGCTGCGAGCCACTGAATTGATTGTTGATCTGTCAGGAGCGTTATCTTGAAAATCACCCGCGTAACCGTGACCCCGATTGCTTTCCGTGATCCGCCGTTGCTCAACGCCAGCGGCATCCACGAACCCTTCGCCTTGCGCTCGATCATCGAGATCGAAAGCGACAACGGCTACATCGGCCTCGGCGAAAGCTATGGCGATGCCCCGGCGCTGGCGATCCAGCAGCAATTGCAGGCGCAGCTGATCGGCCTGGATCCGTTCAACCTCAACCAATTGCGCGCGATCGTGCAAGCCACCGTCGCGGCCAACAAACCGGCAAGCATTGCGGGTGCTGAACTGGCGCCCGGTTCCCACGCCAGCAAGGCTGTGAGCAATGCTTATTCGGCGTTCGAAGTGGCCTTTCTCGACTTGCAGGCGCATTACCTGAACGTGCCGCTAGTGGACTTGCTCGGTGGCGCGATTCGCGATGAAGTGCCGTTCAGCGCTTACCTGTTCTTCAAGTACGCGCAGCACGTGGACTCACCGTACAAACCGGACAACTGGGGCGAGGCGCTCAGCGAGCAACAGATCGTTGCGCAGGCCGCGCGGATGATCGAGGCCTACGGGTTCAAGAGCATCAAACTCAAGGCCGGCACGTTGCCGCCGGAGCATGAAGTGGCGTGCATCAAAGCCCTGAAACAAGCCTTCCCCGGCTATCCGCTGCGCATTGATCCGAACGGCAACTGGTCGATGGAAACCTCGATTCGCATGGCCGAATTGCTCGGCGATGATCTGCAGTATTACGAAGACCCGACCCCGGGTCTGGACGGCATGGCCGAGCTGCACAAGCGCACTGGTTTGCCGCTGGCGACCAATATGGTGGTCACCGATTTCGACGAATTCCGCCGCAGCGTGGCGCAGAACAGCGTGCAGATTGTTCTCGCCGACCACCATTACTGGGGCGGCCTGCGTGATACGCAGACGCTGGCGAAGATGTGCGATGTGTTCGGCGTGGGCGTGTCGATGCATTCCAACTCGCACCTGGGCATCAGCCTGATGGCGATGGCGCATGTGGCGGCAGCGGTGCCGAATCTGGATTACGCCTGCGACACGCATTACCCATGGCAGGAACCGGATGAGGAAGTGATCAAGGGCGGCAAACTGCCGATTGTCGATGGCTGCGTGAAGATCACTCGGGCGCCGGGGCTTGGGCTGGAGCTGGATCATGATCAGTTGGGCAAGCTGCATGGTCAGTACCTGACGTGCGGGATTCGTCAGCGTGATGATGTGCGGCAGATGCAGCGCTATAAGCCGGATTGGAAAGCGGTTAAGCCGAGGTTTTGAGGTCGTCTGTGCCGGAGCAAGCTCGCTCCCACAGGGGATACGCATTCCAAAGTGTGGGAGCGAGCCTGCTCGCGATTGGCGTCCTCTCGGTTACAACGTTTCTACCAGCCAATCCCGAAACGCTTTCAGCGACGGCAAATTCTCATTGCGCGGCGGATACACCAGGTAATAGCTGCGCCGACTGGTAATCGGCTGGCCCAATTGCAACAGCTCACCGCTGAGCAATTCATCCTCCACCAGAATCCGCGGCACCAACCCCACACCAATATTCGCCCGCACTGCCTGAATCAAGTGCGAGGTCATCTCGAAACTCGGGCCGATGCGCATGCTGCGGTGAGGCAAACCGTGATGGCTGAACCATTCGGCCCACGCCTGCGCATTGCTGCTGACATTGAGCAGCAGTTGCCCGGCGATGTGCGCTTCGGCATCGTCGCGCTCGGCAGCCGAGAGCTGCGCACTGGCAATCACCACCAGTTCTTCGGTGTGCAAGGGCAGGGCGGTGAGCCCCGGCCAGTCACCACCGCCCACACAAATGGCTGCATCGATTTCACTGGTATCGAAGTCAATCGCTTCGATGCGCGAATGCAAATGCACGGTCATGCCCGGATGCGCGGTATAGAAATCCTTCAGGCGCGGCAGCAGCCATTTCGAGCCAAAGGTCGGCAGCGTCGCCAGGCGCAGACTGTGGATGCCGGAACCAAACGCCATCGCCTGCAAGGTGGCACTGCGGATCTGCCCCAGCGCCTCCGCCAGTTCGCGCTGATACATGCGCCCGACATCGGTCAGCACCACTTGCCGACCTTCGCGAGTGAACAGGCGCATGCCGAGCATCTTCTCGAGAATCTGCACCTGACGGCTGACCGCACTTTGCGTCAGCGACAGTTCATGGGCGGCGCGGGTGTAGCTTTCGTGACGCGCAGCGGCTTCGAAGGCGAGTAATAGCGACATGGATGGGGTGAGCGTGCGCGGATTCATTCGTAAAAGTCATGGATAGTGGGTGGATTTTACGGTTGTCCCAATGCCTGGCAACAATGAACATGGGCGTCATGAGATGGCGGAGCCTGACGCAATCATTCATTGCGTACAACTGTTCACCGCCACACGGCCCGATTTTGACCGAGATACCCTGACCGATGATTGCCCAGCTGTCCCCCGCCAAAGTACTGACCAGCGATTACCAACAGTTCCTTAAAGCCCTGAAAAGCAGCGGCTTTCGCGGTGAAATCAGCGCCGACTACGCCAGCCGCGTGGTGCTGGCGACCGACAACTCGATCTATCAGCGCCTGCCGCAAGCGGCGGTGTTTCCCATGGATGCCGAGGACGTGGCGCGGGTAGCCCGACTGATTGCCGAGCCGGCCTATCAGCAAGTGGTGATCACCCCGCGTGGCGGCGGCACCGGCACCAATGGCCAATCGCTGACCGATGGCATCGTCGTCGACCTGTCGCGGCACATGAACCGCATCCTCGAGATCAACGTCGAGGAACGCTGGGTGCGCGTGCAGGCCGGGGTGGTCAAGGATCAGCTCAACGCTGCGCTGAAATCTGCCGGGCTGTTCTTTGCGCCGGAACTGTCGACCTCCAACCGCGCCACCGTCGGCGGCATGATCAACACCGATGCCAGCGGCCAAGGCAGTTGCACCTACGGCAAGACCCGCGACCATGTCCTCGAACTCGCGATGATTCTGCGCGGCGGCGAACGCCTGCACGGGCAACCGTTGGAAGAGGCCGAGCTGGAAGCGTTTTGTGCCCGCGAAGATCGCGTGGGTGAGGTTTATCGTTGCGCCCGGCAGATCATTGATGAGCAAGGCGATTTGATCAAAGAGCGTTTCCCCGATCTCAACCGTTGCCTGACCGGTTATGACCTGGCGCACCTGCGTGAGGCTGACCAACGTTTCAACCTCAACAGCGTGCTGTGCGGTGCCGAAGGCTCGCTGGGTTTTGTGGTCGAGGCGCGGCTGAATGTGCTGCCGATCCCCAAGCACACGATGCTGGTGAACATCCGCTACGCCGGGTTCATGGACGCACTGCGCGATGCACGGGCCTTGATGGCGCTCAAGCCGTTGTCGATTGAAACCGTCGACTCGAAAGTGTTGCTGCTGGCGATGCAGGACATCGTCTGGCATGGCGTCGCTGAATATTTTCCGGCAAGTGCCGAGCGGCCTACGCTGGGGATCAACCTCGTTGAATTCTGCGGCGACGATCCCGAAGAGTTGCAACGCCGCGTTGAAACCTTCATCGAACACCTCACCGGCGATCAAACCGTTGAGCGGTTGGGCCACACGCTGGCGGTTGGGCACGCAGCGGTGAACAAGGTTTACGGCATGCGTAAACGCGCGGTGGGCTTGCTCGGCAACGTCGCCGGTGAAGCGCGGCCGCAGCCATTTGTCGAAGACACGGCGGTGCCGCCTCAGCATCTGGCCGAGTACATCGCCGAGTTGCGCGACCTGCTCGACAGCCACGGTCTGCAGTACGGCATGTTTGGTCACGTTGATGCCGGCGTGCTGCATGTGCGGCCGATTCTCGACATGAAAGATCCCCAGCAATCCGCGCTGGTGAGGCCGGTGTCGGATGGCGTTGCGGCGCTGACCCAGCGTTACGGCGGTCTGCTGTGGGGCGAGCACGGTAAAGGCTTGCGTTCGGAATACGCGCCGGCATTTTTCGGTGAGTTGTATCCGGCGCTGCAAGCGCTGAAAGCGGCGTTCGACCCGTTCAACCAGTTCAACCCAGGCAAGATCGCCACCCCAGCCAACACCGATGCGGCGTTGCTGAAGATCGACGAAGTCACCCTGCGCGGTGAATTCGATCGGCAGATCAACGAAAAGGTCTGGCAGGACTACGGACCGGCCATGCACTGCAATGGCAATGGCGCCTGCTACAACTTCGATCCGGATGATGCGATGTGCCCGTCATGGAAGGCTACCCGCGAGCGCGCGCAGTCGCCCAAGGGGCGTGCATCGTTGATCCGCGAGTGGCTGCGTTTGCAGGGCGAGGCGGGTGTCGATGTGTTGTCCGAGGCCATCCGTAAACCGGCGTTTTTCAGCACGCTGTGGCAGCGCTGGCGCAACACGCGTCAGCAGTCCGAGGATTTCTCCCATGAAGTCTACGACGCCATGGCCGGTTGCCTGGCGTGCAAATCCTGCGCGGGCCAGTGCCCGGTGAAGGTTAATGTGCCGGAGTTTCGTTCGCGGTTTCTTGAGCTGTATCACGGCCGTTATCTGCGCCCGGCGCGCGACTATCTGATCGCTTCGCTGGAATACAGCATTCCGTACATGGCGCGGATTCCCGCGCTGTATAACGGTTTGATGGGGGCAATGTGGGTTCGCGGCTTGCTGGAACGGGTCGGTGGCATGGTCGATGTGCCGTTACTCAGTCGCTTTGATTTCCATGCTGCGATGCGACGCTGGCAGGTGCAACCGGCCACGGTTTCGACGTTGTCGGCACTGACCCCGGCGCAGCGCGAACGCAGCGTCGTGATCGTTCAGGACGCGTTCACGCGCTACTTCGAAGCGCCGCTGTTGGCCGATCTGGTCGAGCTGATTTCGCGTCTTGGCTATCAGGTGTATCTGGCGCCGTTCAGTGCCAACGGCAAGCCGTTGCACGTGCAGGGTTTTCTTTCGGCGTTCAATCGCGCGGCATTGCGCAACGCCGGGCAGTTGCGCGAATTGGCGGGTGTGGGTGTGCCCCTGCTGGGGCTGGATCCGGCGATGACGCTGGTCTATCGCCAGGAATACCTGAAAGTGCCCGGTATGGACCAGTGCCCGGAAGTCGCGTTGGTGCAGGAGTGGTTGCTCAAGGTAATGCCGGAGCAGGCGAAGCAGGACAACTCTGCGTCGTTCCGCTTGCTCGCCCATTGCACCGAGAAAACCAACGCACCCGCGGCAACCCGCCAGTGGGAGCAAGTGTTCGAGCGCGCCGGTTTGCAACTGGCGACGCAGGCGACGGGTTGCTGCGGCATGTCGGGCACTTACGGCCACGAAGCGCGCAATCGCGAGACGTCAGCGTTGATCTACGAACAGTCGTGGGCGCGTCAGGTCGAGGCGCCGGCGGAGAAGGGCGAAGCACTGGCCACCGGTTACTCCTGCCGCAGTCAGGTCAAGCGCCAGTCGGATCAGGCGCTGCGCCATCCGTTGCAGGTGCTGCTTGAGGTTCAACGTCGCTGAGGTCGTTGCCCGTGTCCTTGTCCCAGATCAGGCGCGGATCGAAACTCATCGCCGCGAGCATGGTGAACACCACGACCAGGCCGAAAAACAGAATGCCCGGTCGTGGCTCGATATCGCCCAGCGCCTGAAACTTGACCAGCGCCGCGACCAGCGCCACCACCAGCACGTCGAGCATCGACCAATAGCCGATCAGCTCGACGAAACGGTACAGCTTCGAGCGCTCCTTGCGCGCCCAGGCACTGTCGCGTTGCACGGTCGTCAACAGCAGGGTCAGGGCGACGAATTTGATCCCGGGCACGGCGATGCTGGCGATGAAAATGATCAATGCGATGTCCCACGCACCTGCCTCCCAGAACTCCAGCACGCCGCTCATGATCGTGCTGTCGGCGCCGTTGCCGAGCATGGTGGTGTTCATCACCGGCAGCAGATTGGCCGGCACATAAAACGCCAGGGCGGCAAACATGTAGGCCCAAGTGCGGGTCAGCGAGTTGGTCTTGCGCCGATGCAACGGCGCGTCGCAGCGCGGGCACTCGTGCGGCTCGTCGCTCATGTCGCACGCCAGCCCGCAACTGTGGCACAGGCACAGATTGAGTTCGCTGGCGGTCGGTGGTCGCTTCATACAATGTCCCAGAGGTCGCGGATGTCGCGGCCGGCGATACGGATCATCATCAAACTCAGCACGGCCAATGCAAACAGGCCGATGCCGGGCAACACATCGAGCAGCCCGGCGAGTTTGAACACTGCCACCATGGCGCCCAGCAGACACACTTCGAGCATGCTCCACGGGCGCAAGGTTTCCAGCCAGCGCATGCTCAGCTTGAACCCTGGCGCGCGCTGCCCGCCGAGGGCGAAACTCAACACCCAGATCAGCAGAACCAGTTGGAACGCTGGGGCAATGATGATCGCGATGGCGGCGACCATGGCGATGAATGTAATCGGCCCTTGACTCAGCGCCAGCACCGAATCCCACAGCGTCGCGCTGTTTTTCAGGCCCTTCATGCTGATGCTCATCACCGGGTAGAAATTAGCGAACAGCCACAGCATCGCCGCCGTGAACGTCAGGGCCAGACGCTGTTCGACGGTCAAACCATTGAAGCGCTCAAGCACGCCACCGCAGCGCACGCAGGAGGTTTTCTGGTGTTTGCCGAGCACGGCTTTTTCATACACACAGTCGCAGTGCTCGCAGATGATCAGGTGTTCGGTGTTGGCCATGGACAACGCTCGACAACAGGCCGCAGAGGGCAGGGGCAGACCTGATCACTATAGAAGCCTGAGGCCGGACGGCAACTTGCGTGGCATAAATCAGCGTCGGGTTGCTGAGAATTGCTATCGATTGGGCTTGGTTTTTCGTATTTCAGTGTTATAAGGTAACGAAAATTTCAGGGTGCTCGAGTGGGGCGCCCGCTGTTATCACTTCGATTGCGAAATGCTTATGACGACTGTGCTTCCCCGTTCTGCCCCGGTGACTGGCCGGCTGCTGTCCATCGATGCCCTCAGGGGGCTGGTGATTTTGTTCATGCTGCTGGATCACGTGCGCGAAACATTCCTGCTGCACCGTCAGGTCAGCGACCCGATGGACATCGCCAGCACCGAGCCGGCATTGTTTTTCAGTCGTACCCTCGCGCATTTGTGTGCGCCGGTGTTCGTCTTGCTGACCGGGTTGTCGGCGTGGCTGTTCGGCGAGAAATACGCGGGCAAGACGGACGTCAGTGCGTTTCTGTTCAAGCGCGGGCTGTTTCTGGTGGCGCTTGAGTTCACCCTGGTCAACTTCGCCTGGACGTTCCAGCTGCCACCGAGCGTGATTTATCTGCAAGTGATCTGGGCGATCGGCTTGAGCATGATTGCCTTGTCGATACTGGTCTGGTTGCCGCGCGGGCTGTTGCTCACGTTAAGCCTGGCGATTATCGCCGGGCACAATTTGCTTGATGGCCTGCACTTCCCGGTGGAGTCAGCGCTGCATGTGCCGTGGGCGATTTTGCATGATCGCGGCTGGATCGACGTCAGCGACACGCTGCGTTTGCGCACGTCCTATCCGCTGCTGCCGTGGATCGGCGTGATCGGTCTGGGTTATGCGCTGGGGCCGTGGTTCGCTCGCGGTGTCGAAGCAAGCGTGCGCCAACGGCGTTTGCTGATTGCAGGTGTCGCGGGGCTGCTGGGTTTCGTCGCGCTGCGGCTGTTCAACGGTTACGGCGAAAAGCCGTGGGGCGTGGGTGATTCGTGGGTGCAAGCGCTGATGAGTTTTTTCAACATCACCAAGTATCCGCCCTCGTTGCTGTTTATCGCGTTGACGGTGAGTGCTGGATTGTTGCTGCTTCTGGCGTTCGAACGCGTGCAGGATCGTCGCTGGATTCGCTGGCTGACGGTGTTCGGCTCGGCGCCGATGTTTTTCTACCTGCTGCATTTGTATGCGTTGAAAGTGTTGTACGTGATCGGCGTGGCGCTGTTCGGTTTGAATCAGGGCAGCTATTTCGGTTTCTCGTCGGTGCCGTCGATCTGGCTCGCCGCAATCATTCTGGCGATTGCGTTGTTCCCGGCCGTACGCTGGTTCTCGACGTTGAAGGCGCGTCGCCGCGACATCGCCTGGTTGAAATACCTGTAGGCAGCCGATCGTGGGAGCGAACCTTCTCGCGAATACGGTGGGTCAGTAACCGATGTGTTGGCTGACACGCCGCAATCGCGAGCAGGCACGCTCCTGCAAAGGATGTCTTGTGTCTGGATTACTTGCGATCCAGCCATACGGTTTGTGCGTTGCAGAATTCGCGTACGCCGAAGTGCGACAGTTCGCGGCCGAAACCACTTTTCTTCACGCCACCAAAGGTCACGCGCGGGTCGCTGGCGGAGTAGCCGTTGATGAACACGCCGCCGGTTTCCAGCTCGCTGGTCAGTTGCTGGGCCAGTTGCACGTTGGCGGTGTAGATCGTCGCAGTCAGGCCGAATTCACTGTCGTTGGCGAGTGCTACCGCGTGGGCGCAATCGCGGGCGGTGATGATCGACGCAACCGGGCCGAACAGTTCCTGCTTGAACGAGGTCATGCGGTCGGTCACGTCGGCCAGCACGGTCGGCTCATAATAGTTGCCGGCGCCTTCACCTTTACCGCCACCGAGCAACAGGGTCGCGCCTTCCTCGAGGGTGTCGCGCACTTGCTGATCGAGTTCATCGCGCAGGTCGAAACGCGCCATCGGGCCGATGTAGGTGTCGGCGGCCAATGGATCGCCAACCTTCAACTTGCGCGTGGCCTCGACAAATTTGCGGGTGAACTCTTCGACCACGCCTTCTTCGATAATCAGACGCTTGGCTGCGGCGCACACCTGCCCGGAGTTCTGGTAGCGTCCGATCACTGCTGCCTGTACGGCCTCGTCGATATCAGCATCGTTGAGCACGATAAACGGATCGGAACCGCCCAGTTCCAGCACACATTTCTTCAGCGCCGCACCGGCCTGAGCACCGATGGCCATGCCTGCACGGACGCTGCCGGTCAGGGTCACGGCGGCGATGCGCGGGTCGGCAATAGCGGTCGAGACGCCTTCCGGGGTGACGTTGATCACTTCAAACACGCCTTCAGCAAAACCGGCGCGAGTGAACGCATCACGCAGCAGATAAGCGCTGCCCATCACATTCGGCGCATGCTTGAGCACGTAGGTGTTGCCGGCGATCAGCGCAGGCACGGCGCCGCGCAGCACTTGCCAGATCGGGAAGTTCCACGGCATCACCGCGAGGATCGGACCGAGCGGACGGTATTCGATGCGCGCCTTGCCGCCTTCAACCTGAGTCGCTTCGGCGTCGAGCATGGTCGGGCCGTGTTCGGCGTACCACTCGCAGAGCTTGGCGCATTTCTCGATTTCGCCACGGGCCTGGGCAATCGGCTTGCCCATTTCCTGGGTGATCATGGTCGCCATGGCTTCAGCGGTTTCGCGCAGTGCGCCGGCGAGGGCGGTCAGCAGACGGGAGCGATCCTGCAGCGGCTTGCGCTTCCACTTGCCGAAACCGAAAGAGGCGCGGGTCAACGCAGAATCGAGCGCGGCGGCGGATTCAAAGGCGTAATGGCCAATCTGTTCGCCGGTGGCTGGGTTGATCGAAATAGCGTGGGTCTGGCTGGAAATCTGGCTCATGGTCGTGTCCTGCATGTTCGTCGGATAAGCCTAGAGTAGGGTGGTGTTTGTTTTCTGGAAACTGAATAATAAAGATCGTTTCTTTCACGATTGGAGAATGACTGTGGATCTGGTGCAGCTGGAAATCTTCAAAGCCGTTGCCGAACACGGCAGCATCAGTGCCGCCGCCACGCAGATTCATCGCGTGCCGTCGAACCTGACCACGCGGATCAAGCAGCTTGAGCAGGATCTGGGCGTCGATCTGTTTATTCGCGAGAAAAGCCGTTTGCGCCTATCGCCGGCGGGGTGGAGTTTTCTTGAATACGCGCGGCGCATTCTCGATCTGGTGCAGGAAGCGCGAGCGACCGTGGCGGGCGAAGAGCCGCAGGGCGCATTCCCGTTGGGTTCACTGGAAAGCACGGCGGCGGTGCGCATTCCAGAATTACTCGCGGCGTACAACCAACTGCACCCCAAAGTCGATCTCGACCTGTCCACCGGGCCTTCGGGGACGATGATCGACGGCGTGCTCTCCGGGCGTCTGGCAGCCGCATTCGTCGACGGCCCGGTGCTGCACCCGACGCTGGAAGGCGTGCCGGCATTCGAAGAGGAAATGGTCATCATCGCGCCGCTTCATCACGCGCCGGTGCAACGCGCGGCAGATGTAAATGGCGAGAATATCTACGCCTTCCGCTCCAACTGTTCCTATCGCCACCACTTTGAAAAATGGTTCAGCACCGACGCCGCCGTGCCCGGCAAGATCTTCGAAATGGAGTCCTATCACGGCATGCTGGCGTGCGTCAGTGCCGGCGCCGGTCTTGCCCTGATGCCACGCAAGATGCTGCAGAGCATGCCCGGCAGCGCGACCGTCAGCGTCTGGCAGCTGGCGGCAGATTTCCGCTATCTGACCACGTGGCTGGTGTGGCGGCGCGGTACGGTGTCGCGCAGTTTGAGCATGTTTGTGAGATTGCTGGAAGAGCGCGGAGTGGTGCGGGCGGAGGCGTAAATAACCCTGCACGACCGCGCGATTCGGGGTCAGCGGTTTTTGCGTTATGGCGTGCCGTTTCGGCCGTACAGGCGATAACCTTCGCGTTGATTCAGGCGGTCGTAGTAGGCGCTGACAGCGGGCAAGTGCGGATGCGCCAGCGGGGTTTCGAACCAGCGGTTGACCGAGAGACCGATCGGAATGTCCGCCAGGGAAAACTCCTCGCCGCTGACATAGGCGCCAGTCGATTCCAATTGTCGATCAAGGATCTCCATGTTGTTCGACCATTGCTCGATCCCGACGGCGAGCGCAGCGCTGTCCTGATACTCCGGCGACTTGCGCACCAGCGACATCAGCGGATACGACCACGAGCGATTCAGTTCCGAAGCCTGCCAGTCAATCCACTGATCAACCCGCGCCCGAGCCATCGGATCAACTGGATACAGCTGCGCACCACCGTAGCGCGACACCAGATAACGAATGATCGTATTCGATTCCCACAGGGTGAAATCGCCGTCCTGAATCACCGGCACCATGGCGCAGGGATTGAGCGCGAGGAATTCCGGGGTATTCGTCGTTTTGAATCCTGAACCCCAATCCTCACGTTCAAACGGGAGCTGTAATTCGACGCAGGTCCACAGCACCTTGCGCACATTGATCGATGAGGCTTTGCCCAGTATTCGCAGCATCGGATGTCCTTTCCATCAGGTCGTCGGGCGTAAAGAAATACCACACCGAAACGAAGAAGGCCCGCACATGGCGGGCCTTCCGTTTTCATCGAATCAAATCACAGGCTGCTCGCCAGTTTCCCGCCCATCATCCGCCGACGATAAGACGTATCCCGATTCGCCAGCCAGAAGTACAGCGGCGAGGTCACCAGCAAGCCCACCAGCCATGACAGATCCGCGCCGTTGATATGCGCCGACACCGGACCGACGTACAGCGGCGTGTTCATGAACGGGATTTGCACGGCGATGCCGATCGCGTACGCCAGCAACGCCTGTGGGTTGTAGCGCCCGTAGATGCCGCCGTCGACCTGGAAGATCGACTGGATGTCGTACTTGCCTTTATGGATCGCGTAGAAGTCGATCAGGTTGATCGCCGTCCACGGCACGAGCACCACCAGCAGCACCAGGACCATGTCGACGAAGTGACCGATGAAGTCCTTCGAGGCGCCGACGGCGGCGAAGCAGCAGGCCAGCAAGACGATGGTCGAGATGACTGCGCGGCTCTTGGCGGTGGGGATCCAGCGGTAGGCGAAAGTCTGCACCAGAGTGATCAGCGACAGCACCGCGCCGTACAGGTTGAGGGCGTTGTGGCTGATCACGCTGAGCAGAAACAGCACCAGCATCAACGGGCCAATCGAGCCTGTGGCCATTTTCACCGCGTCCATGGTGTCCATGCCTACCGGCGTGGCGAGCACGGCAACGGCACCGAAAATGAACGCCAGACTCGAACCGAGCGCCGAACCCAGATAGGTCGTCCAGAACGTCGACGAGACTTTCACGTCCGCCGGTAAGTAACGCGAATAATCGGACACGTACGGCGCAAACGCAATCTGCCACAACGCGGCCAGCGACACGGTGGCGAGCCACCCAGAGAGGTTGAAGCTGCCACGGGTGAGGAAGTCGTCAGTTTGAATGTGGGTGAAAATGTAGCCGAACCCCACCACGATGCCGATCCCCAACACCCAGGTGCCAATGCGGTTGAGCACGTGGATGAAGCGGTAGCCGATGATGCCGATGATCCCCGAACCCACGGCGCCGATGACAATGCCGACCGGCACCGGAACGCTGTCGACCACGCCATGCAACGACTTGCCGGCGAGGACGATGTTGGAGGCGAAGAAACCGATGTACATCAGCCCGGCGATCAGCACTACCAGCAGCGCGCCGAGGGAGCCGAACTGCGCGCGACTCTGGATCATTTGCGGGATGCCCATCTGCGGGCCTTGCGCCGAGTGCAGCGCCATCAGCACGCCGCCGACCAGATGGCCGACGAGAATGGCGACAATGCCCCAGACCAGATTCAAGTGAAACAACTGCACGCCCAGCGCACCGGTGACGATGGGCAACGGCGCGATGTTGCCGCCGAACCAGAGCGTGAACAGATCCCTGACCTTTCCGTGGCGATCTTCGGGGGGCACGTATCCTATCGTGTGTTTTTCAATCAGCGGAGCGGAGGATGCTGCAGGGGTAGCCATGACGAACTCCAAGGCAAGGATGAGTACGTGGACGTACTTCGGCAAGCGCCGGCACGGGCGGCGCATTTCTTGTTGAAGTGATCATGTGCAAAGCATCGGCATAGATAAATTAGTAAGTTTGTTGCTACAGACCTTAAAAAAAATATGCTCCGGCCAGGGGCGCCGTCCGGTATGTTCAAGCTTGATCGTGCGCCAGGGAAACAGGGCGAAAATCAGCGCTCCTCGGGAGGTTCACATGGCTGCCTACAACCTGCGCCAGCTCAAATATTTCGTCACCACCGCCGATTGCGGCAGCGTCGCCGAAGCGTCGCGCAAGCTCTATATCGCGCAGCCGTCGGTCTCCACGGCGATCAAGCACCTGGAAGAAAGCTTCGGTGTGCAGTTATTCATTCGTCATCACGCTCAAGGCGTTTCGTTAACGCCCAGTGGCTCGCGCTTCTATCGCAAGGCGCTGGAGCTGCTGCGGGTGGCGCATGAGTTTGAACAGAACGCTCTGGCCGACAACGACGTCGTCACCGGGCAAATCGATATCGGCTGTTTCGAAACCGTCGCGCCGTTGTACCTGCCACGGCTGATCGCCGGATTCAAAGAGCGCTGGCCCGGCGTGGAAATCCGCATTCGCGACGGCGAGCAACAGGAGCTGGTGCAGGCCCTGACCGCCGGCAGCATTGACATGGCGATGATGTTCGAACACGACCTCGACAGCACTATCGAAACCACGCCGTTGATGCCGCCGCAGCAGCCATACGCCTTGCTCCCGGCCAATCACCGTTTCGCCCAGCAGGCCAAGGTTTCGCTGCATGATCTGGTGCTGGAACCGATGATTTTGCTCGACGTGGTGCCGAGTCGAACCTATTTCGTGAGCATCTTCGAGGAGCGCGGACTGACGCCGAACATCGTCTTCAGCTCACCGTCGATCGAGATGGTGCGCGGCATGGTCGGCAACGGTTTCGGCTTTTCGATTCTGGTGACCAAACCGTTCAGCGACTACACCTACGACGGTCAGCAGGTCGTGTGTGTGCCGCTGGCAGAAACCGTGACGGGTTCAGGCTTGTCGGCGGCGTGGTTGCGGCGCGTGCAACTGACCAAACCGGTGCAGTTGTTCGTCGACCATTGCCGTGAAGAGTTGGCTCGACTGTACGCATAAGCACAGTCGAACCACGGTTCAGTGGCCGATGAATTTCAGCACACGTTGCAGCATGTCATCGCAAGCCTTGAGTTGATCGAGGCTGACAAACTCGTCGGGTTTGTGTCCCTGATCCATGCTGCCGGGCCCGCAGACCACGGTCGCAATGCCCACCGCATCAAACAGCCCACCTTCAGTGCCGAACGCCACCGTGCCGAAATCCGTTGAACCGCAGAACGCCGCAATCAACTCGGCGGCCTGACTCTGCGCATTGGTGACCAACCCCGGATACGCCGACAACTCGCTGAAACGGATGTCGCTGTGTTCACTGATCGCCCGCATGCGCGGCAGCACTTCGCGCTCGGCATAATTCTTCAGCGCCTCGGCGACCCGCGCCGGATCCTGCGAGGGCAGGGCGCGGATCTCAAAGTCGAAACGGCAATCGGCGGGCACGATGTTCAACGCTTTGCCGCCGCTGATTACCCCGGTTTGCACGGTGCTGTAGGGCGGGTCGAAACGGCTGTCGTGAAGCTCCGGCGCTTTCAGTTGCTGGCCGAGGCGGCCCAGTTCGCCGATCAGTTCGGCGGCGTATTCGATGGCGTTGACGCCGAGTGGCGCGTAGGCCGAATGGCACGGATGGCCGTGCACATCGCAGCGCATCGCCAGTTTGCCTTTGTGGCCGAGCACCGGTTTCAGCTCGGTCGGCTCGCCGATGATGCACAACAGCGGTTTGACCGGGCGTTGCTGCAGCACCTTGAGCAACGAGCGCACACCGAGGCAGCCGACCTCTTCGTCATAAGACAGGGCGATGTGTACCGGCATGCGCAGCGGCGCGTTCACCAGCGATGGCAGCAAGGCGAGCACGCAGGCGATATAGCCCTTCATGTCCGCCGTGCCACGGCCGAACAATTTGCCGTCGCGCTCGGTCAGTTCGAACGGCGGCAGCGTCCACGGCTGGCCGTCGACCGGCACCACATCGGTGTGCCCGGACAGCACAATGCCCGGTTGATCCGCCGGGCCAATCGTGGCGAACAAGTTGGCTTTGCTGCGCTCATCGTTGTAGATCAGCG
Organism: Pseudomonas sp. WC2; assembly: GCF_050586545.1. Taxonomy (NCBI): domain Bacteria; kingdom Pseudomonadati; phylum Pseudomonadota; class Gammaproteobacteria; order Pseudomonadales; family Pseudomonadaceae; genus Pseudomonas; species Pseudomonas sp. WC2. The sequence continues at coordinate 238,636 of NZ_JBOBDR010000006.1, forward strand.
CGCAGGGCACGTCGAAACCTTCGAGGTAATCACGAACGAATTCGATCAGTTGCAAGTTGGATTCACGGCTGGTGGTGTCGAACGCCACCAGCGCCTTGAGCAACTCGACGCTGTTCATCGATCATCACCGGCAACGCCATAACCCGGGGCCTTGGCCGGATCGAGCGCGCGGTCGATGTAGTCCTGCAGCTGCGGCTGATAGGCGTCCCAGAGTTTTTGCAGTTGGCCGATAGGGTTTTCATCGGCCCAGTCCACGCGCAGATTGACGATCGGCCAGGTCTGCTCGCCGACTACGACCACCGCCGCCGAATGCACCGGGCCGGCTTCGCCACCGAGGGCTTGCGCCGCGTGCAGGGCCTTGAGCAAACGGTCGGCGAGTTGGCCTTCGCCGTCTTCAAAAGCGCTGACCATCGCTTCGATCACCGAGCGCCCGGCGAGCATGTTGCCGGCGGCGACGCATTGTTCGCCGGAGACCGCGTTGTGCACGCCCAGGGTTTGTGCGCCGCTGAAGTGCGCGGTCTGGCCGAGGTGGTTGATCGCGGTGATCTGGCGGTACTGGCTGTAGCCGTTGCGGGTGAGGACTTTGTCCAGCGCATCATCCGGCGCCAGACCTTGCTCCATCAGCGCGAGCACTTCCGGGCCGAGGGACGGCAGGGTGATGTTCTGGCTCGACACCGCGCCTACGCCCGGCAGCAGCCATGGGCAGCGCGCGCCGACGGCGATGCTGGACGAACTGATGGCGACACCGAACTGGCCGGTTTCGGCGCAGCGGGCTGCGATTGAAAAGGTCATCTAATGAACTCCTTGGGTGTCTGGGCTGGCCTCTTCGCGAGCAGGCTCGCTCCCACATTTGAAAACGCATTCCAATGCGGGAGCGAGCCTGCTCGCGAAGGCCACAACTCGGTTTCCTGACTTACTCAGGAATCACCGCAATCACATCAATCTCCATCAACCACTGCGGTTGCCCGAGCGCCGACACCACCAGCCCGGTGGAGATCGGGAACACGCCCTTGAGCCACTTGCCGACTTCGCCATACACCGCCTCGCGATACCGCGGATCGATCAGGTAAGTGGTGGTCTTGACGATGTGGCTCATGTCGCTGCCCGCTTCTTCCAGCAGTTGCTTGACGTTGCGCATGGCCTGTTCGGCCTGGGCACGCGGATCACCGAGACCCACCAGGTTGCCGTCGAAATCGGTACCGACCTGGCCACGGACATACACGGTGTTACCGGCGCGGACGGCTTGGCACAAATCATTGTCCAGGGTCTGGTTCGGGTAGGTGTCTTTGGTGTTGAACATACGAATGCGCGTGTGGGTTGGCTTGCTCATGTGCAGCTCCTGAAGAAGGCGTGCCCCGGCGCAATCGGCGCCGGAGCGAAAGAGGGATATCAAGCGTCGACGGTGTCAGCGACTGGGTTGTGCGTGGGCGAATGCAGCTCGGCTTCACGCTGCTCGGCATCGCGGTAATCCAGATATTTGCGCTGGGTGGCGATGTGATCGGCGACGTGCTTGGCGTCGTGCCACACGCCCCAGATGAACGACGAACCGCGACGCGACTGCCACGGCAAACCAAGGAAATACACCCCCGGCTCGCTCGACACACCGCGCTGATGCACAGGTTTGCCCTTGTCGTCGAACGCGGCGACTTGCAGCCAGGAATAATCCACGGCAAACCCGGTGGCCCAGATGATCGAGGTGATACCAGCCTCGGCCAGATTCAGATCGGCCAATGGGTTTTTCACGCACTCAGGTTCCGGATACGTTTCGCGAGCCTCCGGTTCTTCTGGAAGATCGAGGCCGTTGCGTTCGATGTAGGCATCCGCGGCATCCAGCAGCGCCAGATAGTTTTCATCGCCACGATTGAGGTTGCCGACCAGATCCTGCTTGAAGGTCACCACGCCGTTGTTGAACGATTCGGTGACACCGACCAGCGTCATGCCGCGATGGGCCAGACCCCGGAAATCGATGGTGCGCCCGCCGTGGGCGCCGCTGACGGCGATGGTCACGTGCTCGCGGCCGGGTTTCATCGCCGCTTGATCCCATTCGCCGAGCACGCCCAGCCACCAGCAGAAATCACGGTTACGGTAAGCGCGAGGCGGGCGGTCATGGGCGCCGACGGACAGGTAAACGCGCTTGCCGGAGCGTTGCAGTTCATCGGCGATCTGTACGCCCGAAGAGCCTGCACCGACCACCAGCACCGCGCCTTCCGGCAGTTGCTGCGGGTTGCGGTAGTCAGCGGAGTGGATCTGCAGCAAGCGTTCGTCTTGCGGGGCAATCGCCGGGATCACTGGTTTCTGGAACGGACCGGTGGCGGCGACTACGCGGCTGGCTTCGATCACGCCTTCGGAGGTCTCGACGGTGAAACCCGGACGCCCGACATTGCGCACCACGCTTTTCACTTCAACGCCGGTGCGGACCGGCGCATTGAATTTCTTCGCATACGCTTCGAAGTAGTCGGCTACACGTTCTTTCGGAGCGAAACCGTCGGGATCGACGTCATCGAATTCCAGACCCGGGAAGCGGTCGTGCCACGCCGGGCCGTTGGCGACCAGCGAGTCCCAACGCCCGGTGCGCCAGCGCTCGGCGATGCGATTGCGCTCCAGCACCAGGTGCGGCACACCGAGTTTGCTCAGGTGCTCGCTCATCGCCACGCCCGCTTGGCCGGCACCCACGATCAGCGTGTCTGTTTTTATTATTGCAGTGGTCATCTCTACATCCTTCCTAGCAAGGCAGTGGGATTCGGGCCGCTGTTGGCTTGTCCGTTTTGCTTGAGGTCAGACTAGGGAGAGGGGGGGTATCGGTAAAATATTATTAAGCTGGGATGTGAAGATAAAATTCTGATGCAGAGGGCTGGAAGCCTTTAAATACGGGACTTTGGCGCAAGTCTTCGTGTGCGGAGGATGATTGATGGATGAACATTTCGTGGCAAGGAAGCAGGCTCCCTTGCCACAGGTTCAACGAGAGCCTGGATTGATCGAGGTTATCGGTTGAGGAACGCCAGCAAATCTTCGTTCAAGGCCTGGGCGTGGGTGACTGCAAAACCGTGGGGCGCGCCGGCATAGACTTTCAACTCGGCGTCTTTGATTTGTGCGGCGGCTTGCTTGCCAGTGGTTTCGAACGGCACGATCTGGTCGCCGTCACCGTGGATCACCAATGTCGGCACATCAATTTTGGCCATGTCCGGGCGGAAGTCGGTTTCCGAGAACGCGGTAACGCAATCCACCGTGCCATTGAGCGAAGCCAGCAGGGCGACGTTGAGGGTTTGCGTAAGCACGCCGGCGGAGACTGTCTGGCCCTGATTGGTGCCATAGAACGGCGCAGCGAAATCAGCGATGAATTGCGCACGATCCTTGAGCAAACCAGCCTTGATGCCGTCGAACACCGAGGTGTCGACGCCTTGCGGGAAATCGGCTTTTTTGCCGAACAGCGGCGTCACCGCACCGAGCAACACCAGCCCGGCCACGCGTTCGCTGCCATGGCGGGCGATATAGCGGCTGACATCGCCACCGCCCATGGAAAAGCCCACCAGCGTCACATCGCGCAGGTCCAGATGGTTGATCAGTTGCGCGATGTCGTCAGCGAAGGTGTCGTAGTCATAACCGGTCCACGGCTGATCGGAGCGACCGAAACCACGGCGGTCGAAGGCAATCGTGCGGTAGCCACGGCTGCTCAGGTATTCCATCTGGTATTCCCACATGTCGGCATCCAGCGGCCAGCCATGGCTGAACAGCACGGGCTTGCCGCTGCCCCAGTCCTTGAAATAGATCTCGGTGCCGTCTTGGGTGGTGAACGTGCTCATGCAAACTCCTTGCGTCAGGGGGCATCAATGAAGGCCGAAATGGCCGTTCTCACTATCCACGCAAAGGGCGGGTGTCACTTGTATGCAGGTGCTGGTTTGGCAGGCAATTCGGGTGAAGGGGTAAAGAGAGGTTTGCAGCGCCTTGATTTGTTGATTCCTTGATACAAACCCGACAAAACAACGAAACGTTTGTTTGACGTCAAAATGATGGCCGTCTAATATCGCGCCACTATTTTGATGTTACTTTATGTTTCGAGGGAACGATCATGTCCTCACCCGCCCTTGCGGCGAGGTTGTGCCTGGCTTTGCTGTGCCTTTCTCCACTTCAAATCGCTGCTGCTGCACCCACTCCCGGTGACACCGACCTGATTCGCGAACGCCAGAACCGCTTGCTCGAAGAGCAGCAGCGGCGTCTCGACGACCTCAAGGAATTACCGGGCAAGGACGCTCAGCCTGTGCAGCCGGCAGCCCCTGCGGACACCCGTTGCTTCCCGATCAAAGACATCGAACTCAAGGGCGCCGACAGCCTGTCGGAGCGTGGGAAGACCCGTCTGCTCAAACCCTACATCGGCGAATGCCTCGGCGTGCCGCAGCTCAACGAACTGCTGAAAGTCATTACCGATCACTACATCGAGAAGGGTCTGGTCACCAGTCGCGCTTACTTGCCGCAGCAGGATCTCTCCGGCGGGCATCTGAAAGTGCTGGTGGTCGAAGGTAAGCTCGAAGGTTTGAAGGGCGCCGAGAACAGCAAGATTTCCGAGCGCGAACTGGCGATGGCTTTTCCCGGCAAGTCGGGGGATCTGATCAACCTGCGCGAGATCGAGCAGATGGTCGACCAGCTCAATCGGCTGCCGTCCAATCAAGCCAAAATGGAGCTGTCACCGGGCAAGAATGTCGGCGGCAGCGAAGTGCTGGTCACCAATGCGCCGCAGAAACCTTGGCGCGCCGGGTTGTCGCGCAACAACGACGGCCAGCGCAGCACCGGTGAGCAGCAATGGGGCACGTCGTTCGATTGGGACAGCCCGCTGGGCCTGGCCGATCAGTTGAACCTGCGCGGCGGTCACGATGCGATGACCGATCACCAGCACACCTCGAACAACGCCATGCTCAATTACAGCGTGCCGTGGGGCTGGTGGAATTTCAGTTACACCTACAGCCAGAGCGAGTATCGCTCGCTGATCGCTGCAAACGGCTTCAATTTTAAACAGACCGGCGACAGCGAAAACCACCAACTGCGCGCCGAGCGCGTGATCCATCGCGACGCCCTGAGCAAAACCTCGCTCAACGCCGGATTGTCGTACCTGCGCACTAACAGTTTCATTGAAGACAGCAAACTCAAACTGAGCAGCAACCGCATCAGCGAAGCGCAGTTCGGCTTCAACCATGGGCGGCGGGTCGGCAGTGCGTTCGTCAACTTTGATGCCGGCATGCAGGAAGGCATCGGCGCCTTCGACGCGCAGGGCAGTCACGATCCGGGCCCCGGCGAGCCGGACGCGCGCTACCGCAAATACACCGCGACCCTGAGCTACTTGCAGCCTTTCAAAGTGTGGGGCGAGTCGTTCACGTTCAGCAGTTTGATGACCGGTCAGCGCAGTGAAGACGTGCTGTTCAGCCCACAGCGCACCAGCCTCGGCGGTTCGTCGTCGATTCGTGGCTACAAGGACCAGTCGCTGTCCGGCGACAGCGGCGGTTACTGGCGTAACGATTTGCGCTGGAGCCGTCCGGTGACGGTCGAGTGGCTGCAACCCGTATTCGCCGAATACGGCACCAGCCTCGGTTACGACCAAGGCGTGATTCGTGGCGATCGCTACAACGGTGATCAGCACGGGCGCATGTCGAGCAACTCCGTGGAGTTGTTCGCCCGTGGTCAGCACGTCGCCGCCAGCGTGACGTTTGCCCATTCCCTGGAACGACCGGACGCGCTGACCGAGCGCGAAGCACCGATCTATTTCCGCCTGGATTTCTTCATCTAATTTTTGCCTGCCCCGAGATTCTGATATGGACATTCGCCACCTGACCTTCATGGCCGGCCAACCCTCTGCTGCCGTAAAACCGCGCGAACGCTTCTGGGGCATGCCTAAACGCGGCCTCGCGTTCCTGCTGGCCAACGTCATGTTCTGGCAACCGATGTGGGCGCAGGCCGATGGCATCGTCGTCAATGCGCCGGGCACCAGTCTGGATCGCGCGGGCAATGGCGTGCCGATCGTCAACATCGCCGCACCCAACGGCAGTGGGCTGTCGCATAACCAGTTTCACGATTACAACGTCGGCGCGCAGGGCGTCATCCTCAACAACGCCACGGCGCGCACGCAGCTGACGCAACTGGGCGGGATCATTCTCGGCAACCCGAATCTGCGTGGTGCGGCGGCACAAGCCATCCTCAACGAAGTCAACGGCGGCAGCCCGAGTCAGTTGCGCGGTTACACCGAAGTGGCAGGGCAGTCAGCACGGGTGATCGTGGCCAACCCTTATGGCATCAGTTGCAACGGCTGCGGCTTCATCAACACCCCGCGCGTCACGCTGACCACTGGTAAACCGGTGCTCGACAACGGTCGGCTGGATCACTTTCAAGTGGATCAGGGCAGCATCTCCATCGATGGCGTCGGCCTCGATGCGAGCAGCGTCGACAGCTTCGAAATCATCACCCGCAGTGCGCAGATCAACGCGCAGATCCACGCCAAGAACCTCAACATCACCACCGGCCGCAACGACGTCAACGCTGACACCCTCGCTGCCACCGCGCGCGCCGACGACGGCAGCGCCAAACCACAACTGGCCATCGACTCCTCGGCGCTCGGCGGCATGTATGCCGGTGCGATCAAACTGGTGGGCACCGAGCAGGGCGTCGGTGTGAAGCTGGCGGGCGATCTCGCGGCCAGCGCCGGTGATATCCAGATCGACGCCAGTGGCCAGTTGAGCATGGCCAAGGTCACGGCGAGCAACGCCGTCGCCATCAAAGCGAAAAGCCTCGATGCTCAAGGGCCGGTGTACGCCGGCACGCAACTGAACGTGCAAACCGCCGAGCAACTGATCAACCGCCAAAGCCTGGCTGCCCGCGACAGCGTCAGCCTGAGCAGCGGCGGCAAGCTGACCAACAACGGCGTGATCGAAGCCGGGGTGAATGCCGACAACAGTCGCAATGCCACCGGTGATCTGGCCATCAACAGCGCCGCCGTGAGCAACACTGGCAGTGTCTTGGCCAGCCGCACCCTGAATGCTACGGCAGCGACTGTGTTGGACAACCAGAACGGCATCGTCCAGGCAAAAACCGTCACCCTCAACGCTGCGCGTCTGGTCAACCAAGGGGTCAATGCACGCATTTACGGTGAGACGCGCCTGGCGTTGAGCGCTCCGGCCATCGTTAACCTCAACGGTCTGATTCGCTTCGCCGATAACCAAGCAGCGACCCTGGTGGTCGACAGTCTGGACAACCGTCACGGCCGCATCGAAATCGCCGGCGGCAGCCTCAAGCTCAATGCCCGAGAAGTGAAAAACACCGACGGCAAAGTCATCGCCGGGCGCCTGGACATCGACGCCCGCCAACTCGACAACAGCAGCGGCCTGATCGGCGCCAGCCAGAGCGACGCCAAAGTGGTCGCCCGTGAGCGTCTGGACAACGGCAAAGGCAAGCTTCAGGCGAAAACCACGCTGGCGGTGTCTGGCGGCGAATTGCTCAATCAGGGCGGCACGCTGGCGGCCGACCAGATCAAGGTCACGGCGGCGCGCCTCGATAACAGCGACAAAGGTGTCATCAGTGCCGAAAACGGTACGGCCGAACTGACGCTCACTCAGGATCTCGATAACCACGACGGCAAGCTGCAAGCCTCGGATCGCCTGACGGTGGCCGCGCAAAGCATCAACAACCGCAACGCCAGCCTGACCGGTAAAACCCTTGAGGTGACCAGCGTCGACACGCTCGACAACACTCAAGGCACGATTTCCTCCACTGAAACGGTGGTCACCAGCGCAGACCTGGACAACCGCCAAGGTCTGATTCAAGGCACCGATCGCCTCAACCTGACCGCGCAGGATGTGCAAAACGCCAGCGGCAAGCTGCTCGGCGGCGTGGTCGATGCCAACCTGCGCAATCTCACCGGCAACGACGACGGCACGGTAAGCGCCGAAACCGGCAAACTCACGCTGGTGGTGCAGCAGCACCTGAACAACGCTTTGGGTCGTCTGCAATCCAGTCAGGCTGACGTGGATATTCAGGCCGGTTCAGTCGATAACCGTGGCGGTGTGGTTGCCGCAAAACAACTGTTGATGGTGGCGAAGGACGGCCACATCGACAACCGTGGCGGGCGCATGATCGCCGACGGTCTGCAGCTGCACGCGGCCACCCTCGATAACAGTGACAGCGGTCTGTTGGCGGCAGGTGCCGATGGCGCGCGATTGATCCTCACGCAAACCGCGCCGGGTCAATCGCAATTGCTGAACCACAAGGGCCGGATCCAGAGCGAGGCCGACCTGCACATCGAAAGCGCTGTCGTCGATAACAGCGCTGGCGTCCTGCTCGGCAACACCATCGACATCAACGCCACGCAACTGAGCAACAACGACAAGGGCGCTATCGTCGGCAACGGTGGTGATGTTGTTCTGAACATCGCCGGTGTTTTCAGCAACGTGACCGGTGTGGTCGATGCCGGCGATCAGCGTCTGCTGCTCGATGAGCTCACGTCGCTGGACAACCGTGGCGGCACCCTGCAAGGCAGGCGTCTGGACATCACCAGCGCGGCGATCAACAACAACGCTGGCGGGCAGATCGTCGCCGGCAGCGACGGCCTGAAAATCACCGGCCAGACCCTGCTCAATCAGCAGGGCATCATTCTCGCCAGCGGCAGCCACGCCGAACTGGCACTGGGCACCGGCAACCTGCAGAACCAAGGCGGCACCCTGCAAGCCGATTCGTTGAACATCACCAGCGCCGACCTCGACAACAGCGCAGTCAACGGCAAGGCCGGGCTGATTTCCAGCCTGATCGATGACCTGACGCTGACCGTAACCCGCCTGACCAACCGCGCCGGCAAACTGTTCGGCAAGGATCAACTGATCTTCAACGGCACCCGCCTGGACAACACCGGCGGCGAGATCAGTGGCAATCAACTGGGCCTCGAAGCAGTCGGGCAGATTCTCAATCAGGGCGGCCTGATCGAATCGGCCAGCAGTCTCAAGCTGACGGCCAGCGGCCTGGATAACAGTGCCGGCGGGCAGGTTCGCGCGCTCGGTGGTGTGTCGAGCCAGATCAAACTGACCGGCGACCTCAACAACCAGAGCGGCGTCATCGAAATCGGCAGCCAGGATTTGGTGCTGTCCGGCGCGCAGCTCAACAACGTCAGCGGCAGCGTGCGCCACGCGGCGCAGGGTCTGTTCGATCTGGACCTGACTCAACTGACCGGCACTCAGGGCAGCCTCACCGGTCTGGGCAAGGGCGCGTGGGATGTCGGCGCAGTCAATGGCGTCGGCACTTGGCAGCTGAACGGCGGGCTGACTTACACCAGTACGCAGGACCTGACGCTCGACGCCGGCGACCGCATCGCCAGTGCGTCGACGCTGAATCTGAATGTCGGCAACCTGAGCAACGCAGGGCAATTGGCTAGCGACGGTGACCTGACCCTGAACCTGGGCGGCAATCTGCTCAACAGCGGTAAAGTCTCGGCGCAGCAGAAACTCACGATCAACGCCAACGACGTGATTCAACAGGACGGTCGACTGGTCAGCGGTGGCGATACCGTCATGACCTTGCGCGGCACGCTGGATAACCTTGGCCGCTTGATCGCCAACCAGAACCTCACGGTGACGGCGGCGCAGATCAACAACAAAGGCACCCTCGGTGCCCAAGGCAACCTCGAATTCACCGCTGCCAACGGCATTTACAACGGCGCCGATACGCTGCTGTTCAGCGGCGGCACGATGAAGCTGCACGGCAACAGCCTCAACAACTTCTACGGCGACATCTACAGCCGTGGCAACCTGAGCTTCGACGCCGTCGGTGGTGGTCGCGCTGCGGTCTTCAGCAACCTGTCCGGCACCGTCGAAGGCGAAGGTGACATCGACATCAACGCGGTCTCGGTGGAAAACGCCAAGGCTGAATTCGAGCTGACCTCGGGGCAGTCGTCCGGCAGCCTCAGCTGGGTGTGCGGTCAGCACTGCGGTGGCGGTGACGGTTGGAAACGCGGTTACATCACCATCATTACCGACTTCAACGATCAGGTTCTCAAAGATTCGCGGGCGGCACGCTTCGTCGCCGGCAAGAACCTCAATATCCACGCCAATCGGGTGGAAAACCGCTACAGCCTGCTGGCCGCCAACGGTGATCTGACGGTCACTGCCGACAGCCTGTTGAACCAGGGCGCCGCTTCGCGCTCGGGCCAACGTGTGCTGAAAATCGGAACACCGGAGCACATCGCCAACAGCCTGTGGGATCAGATGGAATTCATCGATATCCCGGCGTTCAACGCGGCGACGGCGGCGGGCAATTTCGATCAGGCGCGTTTCGATGAATTGGTCAGTCGCTCCAGCGACTCGCGGTTCGCGCCGACCAGTGACGTCACTACCTGGAATGAAAACGGCAACACCGTCTACTCGGCAGTGATGCAGGCCGGCGGCAAGGTCAAACTCGACGTCGCCAACAGCATCCAGAACGGCACGCTGTACGACAACACCTATGGCCAACTGACCGGCGCCTTGTCCAGCGACCAGACCGACGCGGTTGGTGGCATCAACATCAACCTCGGTAAGCACAGCACCGACGCCAGCGCGCAGACGCCGAAATCCGTCACCCGTATCGAACACATCGACGCCGATGGCGTGAAGCAGATCAGCTTCGTACCCGTGGACTTCAAAGGCGTGCCGTTTGCAGCGGTCGATCCAACGGCGTCGTCGACGTTCCGTTTGCCGAAAGGCCCGTACGGCATGTTCGTGCAGAGCAGCAATCCGCAGAGCCGTTACCTGATCGAGACCAACCCGGAGCTGACCCAGACCGCGCCGTTCATGAGTTCCGACTACCTGCTCGGCAAACTCAATTTCAGCGCCGATGAAACCGCACGCCGCCTCGGCGATGGCCGCTATGAATCGCGCCTGATCAGCGACGCCGTCATGGCCCAGACCGGTCAGCGTTTCCTTGCCGGCGGCCTGGAGAATGACTACGAGCAATTCCGTTACCTGATGGATAACGCGCTCGCCAGCAAGAACGAACTGAACCTGTCGGTCGGCGTCAGCCTGACGTCGGAACAGGTCGCTGCACTGACCCACGACATCGTGTGGATGGAAGAGCGCATCGTCGACGGCCAGAAAGTGCTGGTGCCGGTGCTGTATCTGGCCCAGGCCGAATCGCGCAACGTGCGCGGCGGCAGCCTGATTCAGGGCCGCGACCTGGAACTGATCGCCGGTAATGACCTGGTCAACGTCGGCACCCTGAGTGCGAGCAAGGACGTCTCCGTCGATGTGAAGGGCAGCCTCTATCAGGGCGGCCTGGTCGAAGCCAATGAGCGCATCAAGCTCATGGCCACCGACAGCATTCGCAACGCACTGGCCGGCGAAATCCGTGGCAACCAAGTCGAACTGACCAGCCTCAAAGGCGACATCGTCAACGATCGCACCGCCATTGCCGTGCGCGACGGCAACGGCATGCGCACCCTCGTCGATGACGGGGGCAACATCAGCGCGCGTGACAGCCTGACCATCAAATCGGGCAACGATCTAGTCAACTCGTCATCCGTCAGCAGCGGTGGCGATGCCAGCCTGAGCGCCGCCCGTGACATCAATCTATTGGCGACGCGCGAAGAAAATGAACTGCATGAATCGTTCGATGGCGGCCATCGCTCAACCATTACCACCACCGTGGACAATCTGTCCTCGACAGTGAAAACCGGTGGCAACCTGAAGCTCGACGCCGGTCGCGACATCAACGTCGTCGCCAGCTCCGCCGAAGCCAAAGGCAACCTCACCGCCGACGCCAAGCGCGACATCTTCATGTCCTCGGCCGGCGACGAAAACAACGTCGAAACCCACAGCAAGGACGGCAAGAAACGCGTCCACGAAGAAGACAACCACACCGTCCAGAAGGCCGCTGAATTCATCGCTGGCGGCGACGTAAAAACCAACTCCGGCCACGACACCACACTGGTCGCGAGCAAGATCAGCGCGGGCAACGAAGCCTACGTCTACGCCGGCAATGACCTGAACCTGCTGGCGGCGCAGAACAAGGATTACACCCTTTATGACATGAAGGAGAAGGGTGGCTTCGGCAACCTGAAACTGCAACGCGACGAAGTCACCGACACCACCTACGTCGGCAGCGAAATCAAGACCGGCGGCAACCTCTCACTGGTCAGCAAGGGCGACCAGCGCTACCAGGTGGCCAAGCTCGACAGCGGCAAGGACATCGTCCTCGACAGCGGCGGCTCCATCACCTTTGAAGGGGTGAAGGATCTGCACGATGAGAGCCATACCAAAACCAACAACAACGCCGCGTGGGTCTCGGCGAAGGGTCGCGGCAACACCGACGAAACCCTGCGTCAGACGCAGATGATTGCCAAGGGCAACATCATCATCAAAGCGGTCGATGGGCTGAAGATTGATATCAAGGATGTCAATCAGGAGTCCGTGAGCCAGACGATCGACACGATGGTTAAGGCCGATCCGCAACTGGCGTGGTTGAAGGACGCCGAGGCGCGAGGGGATGTGGATTGGCGGCGCGTGAAGGAGATTCACGAGTCGTTCAAGTATGAGAATTCGGGGCTGGGTCCGGCTTCGCAGATGATCATCGCGATTGTCATGGCCGCCTTTGTAGGGCCTGCTGCGTTCGCATCCCTGAGCGCGAGCATGGGCACCGTTTGGGCCGCAGGTCTCGCTGCGGTAGCGACGGGCGCAGCGACGAATGCCGCGACCAGTTTTATCAATAATGGTGGTGATCTTGGGGCGGTATTTGCGGACGTTACTTCACCCGATGCCCTGAAGGGATATGTCATTTCCGGAGTAACAGCCGGATTGATGGCTGAGTATCTGAACCAACTGACGGGTTTGAAATACGACCCGAATACCGGCAAGTTGCTTGGCCCGTCGTTAGCCACTTGGGAGGGTGTTGGCAGGTTTGCTGGAAGCCAAGTCATCCAAGGTGGTACTTCCGCACTCATCACCAAGGTCGTCGGCGGCGATGCGAGCGCCGGTGACGTTCTTAAAACTGCTCTGTTCAATACCGTGGCTGCGTTCAGTTTCAACATGGTGGGCGATCTCACACAGGGCGTTCTGGATGATGGTTCGGCGAGCAAAGTCATCATTCATGCCGCTGTTGGTGGCTTGCTGTCAGAAATGACCGGTGGGGATTTTGCGACGGGTGCACTGGCGGCTGGCGCGAACGAAGCGCTCGTCGGCGAGATGAACAAATGGTTCAAGGGCAACCCTGGTCTATTGCTTATGGGGTCGCAGATTGTTGGCGTTCTGTCGGCTACTGCACTTGGCGATACTGACCAAGAGTCCTTGGAGGTCGCCTCTTGGATCACCAACAACGCAACACAGTTTAACTTCCTGAATCACCAGCAGGCAGACGACCTCGTCAAGGACCTCAAGGGCTGCAGGACTAGCCAAGATCCAGCCGCTTGTCGAGAGAAAGTAAAGGATAGCTACACGAAGCTTAGCGCTAAGACCAGCGGATCTGAACTGTTCAAGTGCGAGGGGTTCGATCAGTGCAATGGTCAAACGAACGCTGCTGAAGGCGGGACGCTGGCACTGGAGAACTATGACGCCAATGGCGGTTTGAATGCTGAGGAGCGAGGAATTGTCCAAGACTTCCAGGACTCGAACCACACGGACGAGCTCAACTCTCACCATAAAACAATGCTGGGTGATCATGCTGAGATCGCTGGGACCATTCTCACTGGAGGGATCGGCGCAGGTACCAAATTGGTCGGGAAGGCTGATGAACTGCTTACCACCACCAAAGGGGCTGATGGTGTAATTACCAAAATTTCGGATGAGATGAAGGCTAATCCTTATCATCCGGACTGGAAGAATTACTCCGGAACTGAACCGCTCAACCTTTCATCTGGTGCGAGTGGAGTTAAACCAGTGTCAGGGTTAGGCGACGTAGAAGATTTTATAACCTCACAGTTGACCAATCTGAATAAAAAACTGGGCGAGAAAATTGGCCAAGGACGCCTACCCTACGAGCGAGGACGAGCTGGCATCGACCAAGCGAAGCTTGATGTTAAAGCTACGCTTGAAAGTGCGACGGAGATAAGTGGCGTGATTCCCAAGTCACAACTGCGAGGCGACTATGATTTGGTGCATGTGTATAGTGCGTTTACGGATCGCACCGTGAGTCTGAGGGTTATGCCAAATGGTAAGTATGAATTTGATACTTTGATTCCGGAAAAGTCCTCTAAGTTTTAATGGTGGTTGCATATGTATGTGAGTGATGAATTTTGTGAGTTTCGCGCGCGGTCATTTTATGTTGAAGGACAAAAAATCTGCGAGGTGGTATTGCTCTTCTTTAAACTTGAGAAGATGGGGTGGATCTCATTGAGTATTGGAGAGGGCCTTGCAATTTTTTCTCATGGTCTACAAGACACTGAATATCAGTTGAGTGAGGGTGTTGATGAGGAATTCGCGTATCCGGTAAGGGTTGTTGGTTGTTTGCTTAAATATGTAGGTAAAAAAATATCCCGTATTTATGAGTATCGGATGGAAGGCGTAGATGAAGGATGCGTGGGGGTCTATTTTGATTGTGAACGTGATGGGTTTAGTGTGTTGGAAGACGATGGTTGTCTAAAATTTTCTGACGGCATATGTAGTTTGGGAGATGATGTCTCATTAGTGATAATTGACCGCTGAATAGGTGGCACGCAAAGAGATCCATCTTGGAATGATGTCGTTGCGCACCTTGAAGAGTCCTGCCGAAATTTGGGGAGTGTAACCCTGGATATTGAAGAAATAGCAGGCTTCGAACTCTTGACATTGTAGGTTGTTGCAGAGACAGGAAAGTACGCACTTACTCTCAGCGTTGACGATGGCGATGACTACGATGTCAAAGTATTTTGCGGCGATAAAAAACGTGGCGGAATCATGCATAACCAAGGCGATGCCGTTGCTGGTTCAGCCATCTGCTCAAATTTTGAATTGTCGTGGAGATTCAAGCAGCTCTTCGACAGTGGCCGAGTGTCGTCAGCGCTCATGAACTGAAGTTGAACTCGAGCGACTCCTGCCAAAACAAAAAAACGCCCCAAATTAACCGGGGCGTTTTTCATTTATCGAACACTGAATTCCGGACGCTCACCGAAACGCCGGCACCACATGCTTGATAAACAGTTCCAGCGATTTCTTCTTCTCCGCATGCGGCAAGCTGTTGTCGCACCAGAAGCTGAACTCATCCACGCCCAGTTCCTGGTAATACTTGATGCGCGGAATGATCTCTTCCGGCGTGCCGATCATGGCGGTCTTGTGCAGGCTTTCCAGTTCAAACTCCGGACGTCCGGCAAACTTCTCTTCCGGGCTTGGGTCGAGGAAGCCGTTAACCGGCGTTGCCTTGTTGCCGAACCACGCATCGAAGGTGCGGTAGAAACGCGAGATCGCTTTCGCGCCGACTTTCCAGCCGTCCGGGTCGTCGGCGGTGTGCACGTGGGTGTGGCGCAGGACCATCAGTTGTGGGCGCGGTACGTCTGGGTTGTTGTCCAGGGCGGTCTGGAATTTGTTTTTCAGGTCGAGGACTTCTTCGTCGCCTTTCATCAGCGGCGTGACCATGACGTTGCAGCCGTTGGTCACGGCGAAGTTGTGCGAGTCCGGGTCGCGGGCGGCGATCCACATCGGCGGATTCGGTTTTTGAATCGGCTTCGGCACGCTGGTCGAAGTGGGGAATTTCCAGATGTCGCCGTCGTGGGCGTAGTCGCCTTGCCACAGGGCGCGGACCACCGGGACCATTTCGCGCAGTGCCTGGCCGCCGGATGAGGCAGGCATGCCGCCGGCCATGCGGTCGAATTCAACCTGATAAGCGCCACGGGCCAGCCCGACTTCCATGCGACCGTTGCTGATCACGTCGAGCAGAGCGCATTCACCGGCCACCCGCAACGGGTGCCAGAACGGCGCGATGATGGTGCCGGCGCCGAGGTGGATGGTCGTGGTTTTCGCCGCGAGGTAGGCCAGCAGCGGCATCGGACTCGGCGAGATGGTGTATTCCATGGCGTGGTGTTCGCCAATCCACACGGTGCTGAAACCCCCGGCCTCGGCCATCAGGGTCAGTTCGGTCAGGTCTTCGAACAGTTGGCGGTGGCTGACGCTTTCGTCCCAGCGTTCCATGTGTACGAACAGGGAAAATTTCATGACGCTACCTCGGATCTTTTGTTGATGGCCGGTCGTTCGCGGGCCTGTGTTACTGGCATGAGCGATGAACGCTCGCAAGTCTTCTCACCATTCAAGCACGCCTTCGAGGACGGCTGGTCGGTTGATTGAATATTGGTATACCATAATACGGAATATCCGCAAAATATTTCTGACCGACACTTCGAACAAGGAAGGCGCAGTAAACATGAACATAAAACAAAAATTGACTCTGGCGTTCGCGGTGATCGCCAGCCTGCCGGTGTTGCTGGTAGCCGTGCTGATCATCCTCAATGTCCGCGACGGGGCGCGTGACAACTTCATTGACAGCACCGGGAGGGAGGTGCGCCAGGTCGAGAACGCCATGCAGTTGTTCTTCGAAGGCATCAGCCAGAACGTTGCCTATCTGGCTGAGCATCCGCAGTTGCAGGGGATTGACGGCAGCCTCAAGCGCTACCTGAGCAGTGACGCCGCACAGATCTCGATGGGGCCGCAGGATCAGCAAGTTTTCGCACTGTTTGCGGGGCTGGCCAAGGCCCATCCGGCTTACACCTATCTCTCGTTGGGCACCGAGCAGGGCGGTTACCTGTTCTGGCCGGGCGATCCGAAATTGGCCAGTTACGATCCGCGCACGCGGCCCTGGTACAAAACCGCGATGGCCAATCCCGGCAAGACCCTGCGCACCGACGCCTATTACTGGGCGGCCGATGACGTGGTGCTGGTGAGTACCGTGCGCAGTTTCAACAATCAGTTGGGCAGCAACGCCGGGGTGGTGAATATCGATGTGTCGCTCAAGCAACTGACCGATCTGGTCAAGCAGATCCGCCTCGGTGACAGCGGCTATCTGATGCTGATGGAAGCCAACAACACCGTGTTGGTTGACCCGAGCGACCCGGCGCACAACTTCAAGCAACTCACCGATCTGGGCGAGGGTTACAAACAACTGGCAGAGGCCGGCAAAGGTCTGGTGCAAGTGGAATTGGCCGGCGAGCACTACATGGCGCTGGTCTGGCCGTCGGAGTCGCTGGGCTGGCGCTTCGTCGGTGTGGTCAAGGCCAGTGAAGTCATGGCCGGCGCCACGCGGCTGACGTGGATCATCGGCGCCATCGCTGTGGCGTGTGCGCTGCTGTTTGCCATGGCCGGTGCGTGGTTTGCCGGGTTGATGGTCAAGCCGATTCGTGGCGTCGCCAGTGGTCTGGAAGGGATCGCGCAGGGCGACGGCGATCTGACTGCACGTCTTGATGTGCGCGGGCAGGATGAAACGGCGCAACTGGCCGGCTGGTTCAACCAGTTTCTCGAAGCGATTCGCACGTTAATCCAGCGCATCGGTCAGGCGGCCGGGCAGATTCACAGCAGCTCGGGCAGCGCCACCGAGGTTTCGGCGGAAATGGCGGAAGTCGCCTCACGGCAGCGCGAGGCGGTGGACATGGTGTCCACGGCGTTCCATGAAATGGTCGCCACTTCCAACGAAGTCGCGCGTTCGTGCAGCCAGGCGGCGGATTCGGCTGACAACGGTCAGCGTCAGGCTCACGCCGGGCAACAGCAGATCGACGCGGCGGTGAACAACGTTGGGCGTCTGAGTCAGGAGATCGGCCACAGCGCCGAGTCGATGCAGCAACTGGAGCAGGACAGCACCGACATTCAGTCGATTCTCGGCACCATCCGTTCGATCGCCGAACAGACCAATCTGCTGGCGTTGAACGCGGCGATCGAAGCGGCGCGGGCAGGGGAGCAGGGCCGCGGTTTTGCCGTGGTCGCCGACGAAGTGCGTGCGTTGGCCAAGCGCACCGCAGACTCCACCGGCGAGATCGACGCCTTGCTCGGCAATCTGGCGCGGCGCACTCATCAGATGGGCAAGCAGATGCACGCCAGTCTTGAGGTGTCGCAGGACACCGTGGTGTCGATCAATGAGGCACGGGCGAGTTTTGAATTGATTCGCGAGTCGGTGGACGTGATCCGCGACATGAACACGCAGATCGCCACCGCGGCGGAAGAACAGCATCAAGTGGCCGAGGACATCAATCGGCACATCAGCCAGATTCATGGCGATGCACAGTTGGTGGCGAGTCTGGCGGATTCGACGCGGCAGGATGCGCAGAATCTGACAGCGTTGTCGCAGACGTTGAATCAGTTGGTGAGTCGCTTCCGCACCTGATCCCGATAGCCCAAACACCCTAAAAACCTGTGGGAGCGAGCCTGCTCGCGAAAGCGGTGTGTCATTCAACCCATCGTTGTCTGACACACCCTCTTCGCGAGCAGGCTCGCTCCCACAGTGTTAGGGAATCAAGCCACCGCAGGCAACGCACCCATCTTCCCGTGGCAATACACCAACGGCCCGGCAACCTGTTCCGGCACGATCAGATTCTTCACCGCGCCGACCATGATCGCATGGTCGCCCCCTTCATATTCGCGCCACAACTCGCACTCGATCACCGCCGTCGCATTGGCCAGGATCGGGTTGCCCAACTCGCTCAACGTCCACTCGATACCTTGCGCCTTGTCCTTGCCTTTACGGGCGAAGGCGTAGGCCTCGCTTTGCTGGCCGCCGGACAAAACGTGGATGGCGAAGCGTTTGTTCTTGATCAAAACCGGGTAGGAATCGGAGCTGTAGTTGGGGCAGAACAGCACCAGCGCCGGGTCCATCGACAATGAACTGAATGCGCTGGCCGTCAGGCCGACGATCTGGCCGTCGTCGTCCAGCGTGGTGATAACGGTGACGCCGGACGGGAACGAGCCCATGACTTGTTTGTAGATGGCAGCATCGATCATTGGGTGGTCCTCGGGTGTTGTGACGCGGTTTTTATGTGTTTGTAGGTCTGATGGTATACCGTAATACATTCTTTGCAAGGGATTTTCAGGTGAACCGATAAACGTACGACTTTCGTCGGAAAGCCAATGTTTACGGGGCTTTACCCTAGCCAGAGCCCGGCCGTATCAGCGAGGATAGCGGTGCAGATCGCGTGCAAATCAGCGGATCAGTCTTGTGCAAAGTTTGGAATACCATAATATGGTCGGCATCTGAGGGGCGGCCAAAGAGTCCCCCCGGTTTGGCTTCATACAACGATAAGAACAGACAAACTTGAGTTCATGCATATGTCCCAGATGTCCCGGCAAGATCCGTTGATCGAGAACCATACGGTCGACTATGTCCCACTCGCGGAACGCCACGGGAAGGCCCGCGACCTGTTCACCCTTTGGTTCAGCACCAACATTGCGCCCCTGCCCATCGTCACCGGCGCCATGGTGGTTCAGGTGTTCCATCTTGATTTGCTGTGGGGGCTGCTGGCGATAGCGCTGGGGCACATGATCGGCGGCGTGGTGATTGCGCTGGCCTCGGCGCAGGGGCCACGCATGGGCATTCCGCAGATGGTCCAGAGTCGCGGCCAGTTCGGGCGTTACGGCGCGCTGTTGATCGTGTTTTTCGCGGCGATCATCTACATCGGTTTCTTCATTTCCAACATTGTCCTTGCCGGCAAATCCATCGTCGGCATTGCGCCGTCAGTGCCGGCGCCGTTGAGCATCCTGATCGGTGCGTTGGCGGCCACGGCCATCGGCGTGATCGGCTACAACTTCATTCATACGCTGAACCGCATCGGCACCTGGGTCATGGGTAGCGCGTTGCTGGCCGGTTTCATCTACATCTTCGCCCACGATCTGCCGGCGGACTTCTTCACTCGCGGCAGCTTCAACCTGTCCGGCTGGCTGGCGACGGTGTCGCTGGGGATCATCTGGCAGATCAGCTTCTCGCCGTACGTTTCCGACTACTCGCGTTACCTGCCGGCCGACATCGGCATTGCCAAGCCGTTCTGGGCAACCTATCTGGGCGCGACGCTCGGCACCATTCTGTCGTTCACCTTCGGCGCGGTGGCTGTGCTGGCGACGCCGGAAGGCACTGAAGCGATGGTCGCGGTCAAGCAATCCACCGGTTGGCTGGGGCCGATTCTGATGGTGTTGTTCCTGCTCAATATCATCAGCCACAACGCGCTGAATCTGTACGGTGCGGTGCTGTCGATCATCACCTCGATCCAGACCTTCGCCAGCCAATGGACGCCGAGCATCAAGGTGCGTGTGGCGCTGTCGAGTGTGGTACTGGCGGGCTGCTGTGTGGTGGCGCTCGGGGCTTCGGCGGATTTCATTTCCGAGTTCATCGGGCTGATTCTGGCGCTGCTGCTGGTGCTGGTGCCGTGGGCCTCGATCAACCTGATCGACTTCTACCTGATCAAGCGCGGCTGCTACGACATTGCTTCGATTTTCCGCGCTGACGGCGGCATTTACGGGCGCTTCAACCTGCACGCGATCATCGCCTACTTCATCGGCATCATCGTGCAGCTGCCATTCGCCAACACGTCGCTGTACGTCGGGCCTTACGCCAATCTGGTCGATGGCGCAGACCTGTCATGGCTGGTCGGTCTGGTGGTCACCGTTCCGCTGTATTACTGCCTGGCGACACGCGGCCAGAGTCAGCAGAGCAGGGCAGCGAAGTTGGGTTACACCGATTGACGAAGTTAGCGTAAACAATAATGCCCGGCCCTGCGCCGGGCATTGTTTTGTCCGCATCCCAGCGGTCATTCATATTGGCCACATCGATCCCCTTTTGGCCAATCACCCACTGTGAACCGGCTACGCTGTCAGCAAGAATCAAAACCACAATTAAACGCTGGACTATTTTTGCCCTTGGCTACCTTTCAAGCCGCTGCCGTGTACAGAACATAAAAACCATCGAACTCACGCCGCATTTTGGGGAAACAACCATGGTCACGATCAAACGCATTCTGGGTGCCACTGTGTGTGGGCTGACGCTGCTGGCCAGCGCTGTCCAGGCCGAGCAGCGCGAATTGCGCGTGTACAACTGGGCGGATTACATCCTGCCGTCCGTGCCCAAGGATTTCGCTGCAAAAAGCGGCATCAAAGTGACCTGGGACACCTTCGACACCAACGAATCCCTGGAAGCCAAACTGCTGACCGGCAACTCCGGTTACGACCTCGTTGTGCCGTCGAACCAGTTCCTTGAAACGCAGATCAAGGCCGGCGTGTTTCAGAAGCTCGATAAATCGAAACTGCCGAACTGGAGTCATCAGGATCCGGAACTGCTGAAACTGCTGGGCAAGAACGACCCGGGCAACCAGTACGGCGTGCCTTACATGGTCGGCACGGTGCTGATCGGCTTCAACCCGGCCAAGGTCAAAGCGGCACTGGGCGACAACGCGCCGGTGGACAGTTGGGATCTGGTGTTCAAACCGGAGAACATGGAAAAGCTCAAATCCTGCGGTGTAGCGATGCTCGATTCGCCGACGGAAATTCTGCCGCTGGCCCTGCATTACCTCGGCCTCGATCCCAACAGCCAAAACCCTGCCGATTATGAAAAAGCCAAAGAGTTGATGCTCAAGGTCCGCCCTTACGTGACCTACTTCAACTCGGCCAAATACATGACCGACATCGCCAACGGCGACATCTGCGTGGCCATCGGTTATTCGGGCAGCTTCTATCAGTTCGGCAACCGCGCCAAAGAAGCGAACAATGGCGTAACGGTCGACTGGCGTTTGCCGAAGGAAGGCGCGCCGATCTGGTTCGACACCTTCGCGATTCCGAAGAGCGCGAAGAACGTTGAAGAGGCGCATGAATTCCTCAACACCTTGCTCGATCCGAAAGTGATCGCACCGATCAGTGACTTCCTCGGCTACCCGAATGCCAACAAGGATTCGATGCCTCTGATCAACAAGGAAATCACCGGCAACCCGAACCTGACCCCAACCCCGGAAGCCCTGAAAAACCTCTACGTCGTCCAGCCGTTGCCGCAGAAAATTGAACGCGTGCGCACTCGTGTGTGGACCAATATCAAGTCTGACAAGTAACCACCAGCGCAGGCCAAATGTGGGAGCGAGCCTGCTCGCGAAAGCGGTGTGTCAGTCAACTCAGATGTTGACTGAACCAACCCCTTCGCGAGCAGGCTCGCTCCCACAGGTTTTGTGCAATGCCATCAATCGCAGGTCCACCCCAAATCCCTGTGGGAGCTAGCCCTGCTAGCGATTGGGGCCATCCCAGCCAGCAGGGCTGGCTCCCACAGGTTTTTGCGTTGTGTCATTCAGTGCTGCGTTCGGCGTCTCGGGTGATGACGAGGCTCAGCAGCACCGACCCGAAAATCACCGCACCTACTACCGCCAGCGACCACTCGACCGGCATGTGCAGCCACGGCATCAACACCATTTTTCCGCCGATAAACACCAGCACAATCGCCAAGCCATATTTGAGCAAATGGAAGCGGTCAGCCATGTCCGCCAGCAGGAAGTACAGCGCGCGTAATCCCATGATCGCGAAGATATTCGACGTAAACACGATGAACGGATCGGTGGTGACGGCGAAGATCGCCGGGATGCTGTCGACCGCGAACATCAGGTCGCTGGCCTCGATCAGCACCAGCACCAGAAACATCGGCGTCGCCCAGCGCACGCCGTTTTGCAGGATGAAAAACCGCTCGCCATGAAAGCCGCTGGTGATGCGCATATGCCCACGCACCCAACGCAGCAATGGGTTCTTGTCGAGATCCGGTTGCTGCTCGGCGAACACCAGCATCTTGATCCCGGTGATGATCAGGAACACCCCGAAGGCGTACAGCAGCCATTCGAACTGCGACACCAGCCAGACACCGGCGAAGATCATCACCGCGCGCATCACGATCGCCCCGAGCACGCCGTACAACAGCACGCGGCGTTGCAGCTCGGGCGGCACGGCGAAATAGCTGAAAATCATCACGAAGACGAACATGTTGTCGATCGACAGCGATTGCTCGATCAAATAGCCGGTGAGGAATTCGAGGGTTTTCTGCCGGGCGATGTCGGCGCCGAACTCACCGTGCAGATACCACCAGAGCAAACCGGCGAAGCTCAGGGCCAGCAGGCACCAGGCAATGACCCACGACAGGGCTTCGCGCACTGACACGCGATGCGCCTTGCGGCCGCCGAAGACAAATAGGTCCAATGCCAGCATGGCAAGAACGAAAACGATGAAGGCGCCCCACATCCAGGGCTCGCCGATATTGATGTTCGTGGCGGGCATGTCACGCTCCCTGTCTTATTGGTTTAGAGTCAGACGGGGTCATGCTAGCGACGACATTGCGGCAAAGAAAAATCGTTTATTTCTGCGCAACAGTTCGTAAAAAACGAAGTATTGAGGGCGTGTTACGCGCCTGCGGTGCCGGGATTGATCCATCCCGGCACCGTTTCAGTTTCAGGTCAGCGGCGGCGTGCGCGGCGGCACTTGGCGCTTGGAACCGGTCGACTCAAACGCCGAGGCCAGGCGCAGCAGCGTTGAATCGTCATAAGCGCGACCGGCGAAGGTCAAACCGGCCGGCATGCCAATGTCAGCCATGACGCCCATCGGCACGGTCACGGTCGGCACACCGAGATGGCGGATCGCAAGGTTGCCGTTGGCCACCCAGACGCCGTTGCTCCAGGCGATGTCCGCCGATTGCGGATTAACATCGGCATCCGCCGGGCCGACATCGGCCACCGTCGGGAACAGCACCGCGTCAAGCTTCAGTGCATCCATCCAGTCTTCGAGATCGAGCTTGCGGGTCTTTTCCAGACCGCGCAGGCCGTCCGGCAACGTCGGAATCTGATCCCACTGCGTGATGCCGCGCTCAGCCATGCGCACGTATTCGTCCATGCCCGCGGCCAGATCGCCTTCGCGGTTCGGCAGAGTGCCCGGGTCGTGGGGGAAAATTTTCGGCCCGTCGACATCGACCAGTCGATTGAGCTTCGGATCACCGTTGGCGCGCAGGAAATCGTCAAACGCCCAGGCCGACAGATCCCACAGTTCGTGGTGCAAAAACTCTTTGGAAACGATGCCGCGATTGAACACGGTCGGCGCGCCAGGGCGGTCGCCTTCGCAGTTGGAGACCAGCGGGAAATCGACTTCGATGACTTCAGCACCAGCGGCTTCCAGCGCGGCGCGCGCCTGTTTCCACAGATCGATCATCGACTCGCGGGTATTGATCCTTTGCCCGGTCGGCCCGCCGATGCCAGGTTCGGCGCTGGTGCCGGCCTCAGGGTCGGCGTTGATGTACATCTTCGGCACGCCCAGACGTTTGCCGGCCAGCGCGTCGGCCTTCACCGCCAGCTCCGCATAAGAAGCAGGACGCACGGACATCACGCTCGGGATCGGCACCCACGGCTGCAGACGCCACAGATCGCCACGGGTGTCGGGGTCTTCGGCGACCACCACGTCGAGCACTTCGAGCAGGTCGGCCATGGTGCGCGCGTAGGGCACGACGACGTCCATGGTCGGGGTCAGCGGCCAGTTGCCGCGTACCGAAATCACCCCGCGCGACGGCGTGTAGGCGCATAAACCGTTGTTCGACGCCGGGCCGCGACCGCTCGACCAGGTTTCTTCGGCCAGACCGAATGCGGCGAAACTCGCGGCCGTGGCGGTGCCGGCGCCGTTGGACGAACCGGAGGCAAACGGCGCCGTCAGGTAGTCGGCGTTATAAGGACTTTCGGCGCGGCCATAGACGCCGCGCTGCATGCCGCCATTGGCCATCGGCGGCATGTTGGTCTTGCCCAGGCAGATTGCCCCAGCAGCGCGCAGGCGCTCGATGGTGAACGCATCGCGATGGGCGACAAGGTCGACAAATGCCGGGCTTCCGGACGCTGCCGTCAGGCCTTTGACCAGGTAGCTGTCCTTGGCGGTGTAGGGAATACCGTCGAGCGGGCCGAGGGATTCGCCCTTGGCGCGACGCTCGTCGGCGGCCTGCGCTTCGTTCAGCGCATCGGGGTTACGCACCACCACGGCGTTCAGTGCGGTGGCAGTGTCAGCACCGTCGTAGGCATCGATTCGCGCCAGATAAGCCTGCACCAGCTCGACCGAAGTGGTCTGGCCGGATTCCAGCGCAGCGCGCAATTGAGCAATGGAAACTTCAGTGACTTCGATCATGTGATTACCGCCGTCAGGTTCTCAAAGTGGTTTTTATTGTGGAATGTTCAAAGTTTTCAATGGGCGTCACTCTACCCTGAACTGTAAGCAAAGGCATGTGCAAGTTCGATAATTATCGGGTTATTCAGCGGAAAAACTCTCCCGGTGTCTCACCGAACTGCTGACGAAACGCTGAAATGAACGCCGAAGTCGAGTCATATCCGCACGCCAATGCCACGTCGGTGACGCGTTCACCGCGCTCCAGCGGTGTCAGCGCGCCGAGCAGGCGCAAGCGCTGCCGCCAGGCGCGGAAGGTCAGGCCAGTGTCACGTAGAAACAGCCGTGTGAGGGTTTTCTCGGTGACGCCGAATTTCTCGCTCCAGTGGCTGAGCGTGGTCTGCTGTTCCGGATGCTGCTCCAGGCTCTGATAGATCTGCTTGAGGCGGGCGTCTTGTGGCAGCGGTAGCATCAGGTCGATTTGGGGTGCTTCTGCGAGTTGGTCGAGGATCACCTGCGCCAGCCGCCCGTGCGCGCCGCTCTGGTCGTATTCCACCGGCACCTGACTGAAAGCGCGGATCAACTCACGGAGCAAATCGCTGACACCCAGCACATGGCAACGCTCAATCGCCCAACCGGCGACGCTGCAATCGATGTACAGGCTGCGCATCTCGGTGTGCGGCGAACTGAACACCCGATGCGGCACGCCCGCCGGAATCCACACCGCGCGCTCGGGGGGCGCGACGAAACGCCCGGCGCTGGTCTGCACTTCGAGCACGCCCTGAATCGCGTAGGACAACTGCACCCACGGGTGACTGTGACGGCGGGTCAGCGCCCGATTAGGCAGCGATTCGGTGCGCCCGTACAGCGGACGCGGCAGGCTGGGCAGCCCGGGAATGCTGCGTCTGACGCTTTTGTCGTGTCCTTTTGGCGGCATCTGGAGGATCTTCGGCGTTAGTCGGTAATTTGCAGTCACGTTAGAGTCGCCGTCACGTACTGGCAACCCCCCGGATGAGTAAACCATGACGCGCCCAAGATTCCTCCCCGACAACTTCACCCTGACCCTGATCGGCGTCGTCCTGCTCGCCAGTTTTCTGCCGGCCAGCGGTCAGGTGGCGGTCGGCTTCGGCTGGCTGACCAACCTCGCCATCGCGCTGCTGTTTTTCTTGCACGGCGCCAAGCTGTCCCGCGAATCGATCATTGCCGGCGCCGGTCACTGGCGTCTGCATCTGCTGGTGTTTGGTTTGACCTTTGTGCTGTTCCCTATTCTCGGTCTGGCGCTGAAACCGCTGCTGTCACCGCTGGTCGGCGACAAGCTGTACATGGGCATGCTCTACCTCTGCGCGTTGCCAGCCACGGTGCAATCGGCGATTGCCTTCACTTCTCTGGCGCGGGGCAATATTCCGGCGGCGATTTGCAGTGCAGCGGCGTCGAGCCTGTTCGGGATTTTCCTCACGCCGTTGCTGGTGACGCTGCTGCTTAACGTGCATGGCGACGGCGGCTCGACCCTCGATGCGATCCTGAAGATCAGCGTGCAGTTGCTGCTGCCGTTCATTGCCGGGCAGATCGCCCGTCGCTGGATCGGCGCGTGGGTCGGACGCAACAAGAACTGGCTGAAGTTTGTCGATCAGGGTTCGATTCTGCTGGTGGTCTACGGCGCGTTCAGCGAGGCGGTCAACGAAGGCATCTGGCATCAGATTCCGGTGGTCGACCTGCTCGGCCTGGTGGTGGTGTGCTGCATTCTGCTGGCGCTGGTGCTACTGGCTGCGACGCTGCTGGGCAAGGTCTTCGGTTTCAATCAGGAAGACCGCATCACCATTCTGTTCTGCGGCTCGAAAAAGAGCCTGGCCACCGGCGTGCCGATGGCGCAGGTGCTGTTTGCCGGCAGCACCATCGGCGTGCTGATTCTGCCGCTGATGCTGTTTCATCAGATCCAGTTGATGGTGTGTGCCGTTCTGGCCCAGCGTTATGCGAAACGCCCGGAATCGGTGCCGGATCTGATGGCGCAGGTGGATCCATAACTCCACGATTCAACGCGCATCGCAAATTTCTGTGGGGTTAGCACTGCTAGCGATCCGGGCAGCACAGTCGACATCTCAATTGACTGATCCATTGCCATCGCCAGCAGGGCTGGCTCCCACAGGTTTTGTGCAATGCCAGCAACCTCAGCCACACCAAAAACCTCTGTGGGAGCTGGCTTGCCAGCGATTTGGCCAGCACAGTAATAGGCCGCTCGATAGCATGGCCTAAGGCGCCAAGGATCATTGAGGGCTGTTGAATTGGTCGGAGTAACTTCCGGTCATCAGTGCCGAAGCGACCCGATCCGAGCCAACGCCGACACGAGAATAGGCAACCCGGTTGACGCCCGTACGATCAGCGCCATCCGAAGCCACTGCGCCCGCGCCGACATGATCGGCACCGTCAGAAGCCACCGCGCCTGCGCCAACATGATCGGCACCGTCAGAAGCCACCGCGCCCGCGCCGACATGATCGGCACCGTCAGAAGCCACCGCGCCTGCGCCAACATGATCGGCACCGTCAGAAGCCACCGCGCCCGCGCCAACATGATCGGCACCATCGGAAGCGACCGCGCCCGCACCAACATGATCGGCACCGTCAGAAGCCACCGCGCCTGCGCCGACATGATCAGCGCCATCCGAAGCCACCGCGCCTGCGCCAACATGATCGGCACCATCAGAAGCCACCGACCCCGCACCAACATGATCGGCACCGTCAGAAGCCACTGCACCTGCGCCGACATGATCGGCACCGTCAGAAGCCACCGAAGCCGCCCCAACATGATCCGCGCCATCAGAAGCCACGGCCTGCGGTTGTCCCGCCCACGCCCCGGGTATCACCACAGCTGCCGCGACTGCAATGACCACGCCTGACAAAAGCCTGTATTTCATGATTTTCTCCACGTCCCGGCAGCCGCTTAGCGGTAGCGCATCGTGCGCCGCACAGTGGCGGGCGCGTTGATTCATCGGCTCGGGTCAGTCTGGTTGGCGAAAGGCACGGGCGCACCGTCAGGCGCACGGGTGTCGACGTAAACAGTATCGAACTGATCCAGTATAGATCGCTGCGCGGACGCGGTAGGGCGGGGGGATCGACGGGCGTTAGGCGTTTCTTTTCCTTCACCCGGCCGGCAAAGTTGAATTCAGTCTAAAAATAGACAAGCGTGGCGGCGAGGCTTTGCTAGGCTCAAAGGTGTAGGCGAAGACGCAGACTGATGCGCAATCGGATAGCAAGGGGGCGTGGGGCGCGCTCCGAAAGGTACACGGTTAGAAAGATCTCCGCGCTGAGATCCAGCCCTTATGCCGTGTGAAGCAGCCGAGGCACCACCTTTTAAATTGGCCCGGTACTGTGGGAAGCCCGATAAACCTTGTAAGCCAGAGACCAGCACTGGCCGCCTACTCGAACACCAAAGCCCGCTTCGTGCGGGCTTTGTCGTTCTTGCCAGGTCAGATCGATTGCAGCGCCTGCGCCAGATCGGCGCGCAGGTCTTCGATGTCTTCAACACCCACCGAGAGACGCACCAGACCATCACCGATGCCCAGTTTTGCGCGAGTCTCGGCAGGAATGGTCGCGTGGGTCATGATCGCCGGATGCTCGATCAGGCTTTCCACGCCGCCCAGACTTTCCGCGAGGGCGAAGATCTTTACGTTCTCGAGAAAACGCCGCGCGCCGGCCAGATCGCTGTTCAGATCGACGGAAATCATCCCGCCAAAACCACGCATCTGGCGCTTGGCCAACTCATGCTGCGGGTGTGACTCAAGGCCTGGATAGTAGACGCGTTTGATCTGCGGCTGCTGCTCCAGCCACTGCGCCAGATCCAGCGCGTTGCTGCAATGACGTTCCATGCGCAGCGCCAGGGTTTTCACCCCGCGCAACGTCAGAAACGCATCGAACGGCCCGCTGATCGCGCCTACCGCGTTCTGCAGGAAACCGAGTTTTTCCGCCAGTTCTTCGTTCTGCCCGACCACGGCGATACCGCCGATCACATCGGAGTGGCCGTTCAGGTATTTGGTGGTCGAGTGCAGCACGATGTCGAAGCCCAGCTCCAGCGGCCGCTGGATATACGGGCTGGCGAAGGTGTTGTCGGCCACGCAGATAATGCCGCGTGCACGGCAAATCCGCGCGATGGCGGCCAGATCCGACAGGCTCAACAGCGGGTTGGTCGGGGTTTCGACCATAACCATGCGCGTGTCGTCCTGCAGCGACGCCTCGAACGCCGACAGATCGGTCAGATCGACAAAGCTGAAGCGGTGCCCGGCACTGCGCTGACGCACCTTGTCGAACAAACGGAAGGTGCCGCCATACAAATCATTGCCGGAGACAATGTGCGAGCCTGCATCGAGCAATTCCAGCACCGTCGAAATCGCCGCCAGCCCGGAGGCGAAGGCGAATGCGCGGGTGCCGCCTTCCAGATCCGCCACGCAACGTTCCAGGGCAAAACGCGTCGGGTTGTGCGAGCGCCCGTAATCGAAGCCTTTGTGCACGCCGGGGCTATCTTGCAGGTAGGTGGAGTTGGCGTAGATCGGCGGCATCAGCGCGCCAGTGGTCGGGTCCGGCGTCTGCCCGGCGTGGATCACCCGGGTCGCGAAGCCTTGGGATTTATCGTCGTGTTGACTCATGCAAGGGATCTCCGTAATTGGTTGAGCATGTCGGTGCGGGTGATCAGGCCGTGGAAGCCAGACGCGTCGGCAACGATTGCGACGAGGCCACGGTTGAGCACCGATTCCAGTTCAGACAGGCTGGCACCGGGGGCGAGGGTTTGCAGTTTGTCGGTCATCACGCTGGACACCGATTGGCTGAAGCGCGACGCATCTTCGTGCACCGGCAGCAGGATGTCCGACTCGTCGATCACCCCGACCAGTTGCTTGCCTTCCACCAGCACTGGCAGCTGCGAAACATCCGCCAGACGCATGCGCTGGAACGCGGTCAGCAGGGTGTCGTCGGGGCCGACGCTGATCACGCGACCGTCTTCGAAACGACGGGCGATCAAGTCGCGCAGGTCACCATAACCCTTGCGTTGCAGCAGGCCTTGATCGGTCATCCACTGGTCGTTGTAGACCTTCGACAGATAGCGCGTGCCGGTGTCGCAGACGAAACTCACCACGCGTTTCGGCTCGGTCTGCTCGCGGCAATAACGCAGTGCTGCGGCGAGCAGGGTGCCGGTCGACGAGCCGCCAAGAATGCCTTCGGCCTTGAGCAACTGGCGAGCGTGATCGAAGCTCTCTTCATCGCTGATCGAGTAGGCGTGGCGTACGCTGGAGAGGTCGGTGATCGACGGAATGAAATCTTCGCCGATGCCTTCCACCGCCCATGAACCGGGCGTCGGCATCGTGCCGTCACGGCTGTATTGCGCCATGACCGAGCCGACTGGGTCGGCCAAGACCATTTCCAGATCCGGTTGCACGCGTTTGAAGAAGCGGCTCAAACCGGTCAGCGTGCCGGCAGAGCCGACACCGACAACGATTGCATCCAGATCATGCTCGGTCTGCGCCCAGATCTCCGGCGCGGTGCTGCATTCGTGGGCTAGCGGGTTGGCGGGGTTGTTGAACTGATCGGCGAAGAATGCGCCGGGAATGTCTTTCGCCAAACGGGCGGCGACGTCCTGGTAATACTCGGGATGACCCTTGCCGACGTCGGAGCGGGTGATGTGCACTTCGGCGCCCATGGCCTTCAAGTGCAGAACTTTCTCGGTGGACATTTTGTCCGGCACCACCAGCACCACGCGATAACCTTTGGCGCGGCCAACCAGTGCCAGCCCCAGACCGGTGTTGCCGGCGGTGGCTTCGACAATCGTGCCACCCGGTTGCAAGCGACCATCGCGCTCAGCGGCGTCGATCATCGCCAGACCGATGCGGTCCTTGATCGAACCGCCGGGGTTTTGCGATTCCAGTTTGAGAAACAGCGTACATGGCCCGGTATCGAAACGGGTCACCTGAACCAGCGGAGTGTTGCCTATCAGCCCAAGCACGGCAGGGCGTGATTCCTTTGACATTTCTTCACCTCTTTGTGGTGTTGATCGCGTTCCATTCGCGGGGAAAAGACTCGCGTGCAACATAGGCTCAGACACCCTCTGTCGCAACCATTAGTCCGTTCGAAATACAGCCAATTCGATCTAACGATAGAACGAAATCGGAGGCGTGCAGGGCTCGGTTTGTATGCGTTTATATCGAGGCGCCATTGAGTATCCAAAGGGCGTCTTCGGCGATGGCAATGGCTTGATCTGTGGAGAGATTTCCTGCAGCGAAAACGGGACCGAAGGTAAGGTTGGTAGTGCTGGCGATAGCGGTGTGCCGAGATTGTTGGCATCCCATAGGGAGCCGTTGTTAAGGTGGTCAGCCGCAATCAAGGTGTTTGCCGTTTCATGACTCATCAACCGACCATTAAGGCCGTGTCCGAGGCAGATATTGCTGAGGTATTGGATTTCGCTCTCAAGGCCCGTGCCGAACTTTTCCCTAAGCTCAGCGCTGCGGGCACGCCTGACGATCTGGCGCGTTTTGCCGAGGTTTATCTCCACGGGCAGGGGCGTTTTCTGATTGCTCGTCATGACGGACAGATCGTTGCCTCGATCGGCTATCTGCCCTATGACCGACGCTTCCCGCACCTTGGCTATCCCGACCGCAAAGTGGTGGAAGTCGTGCGTCTGTTCGTCCTGCCATCGCAGCGGCGTTCGGGGTTGGCTGGTGCGTTGTATCGATCACTCGAAGAGTACGCGCGCGCCGACGGTGTCGAGGTGGTCTATTTACACACGCATCCATTCTTGCCGGGTGCCATCGCGTTTTGGCAGCGGCAGGGCTTCTCGATTACTGATGTCGACTCTGACCCGGTGTGGCAGACCACGCACATGCACAAGAGCATCAATGAAAACGCAGGATCTGCGCGCCATCAAACGGGTCCGTCAGGTAATGCGCCCTGACCCCGAAAGTATCTTGTAGTCGCGCAGGCGTCAGCACCTCCAGCGGCTTGCCCAGAGCAACCAGTCGCCCGCGCTCCAGCACCGCCAGTCGATCACAGTTGAGCGCCTGATTGAGATCATGCAAGGCGATCAGCGTGGTCACCGGCAGCGTTCGCACCACGTTGAGAATGCTCAATTGATGCTGAATGTCGAGGTGATTGGCGGGCTCGTCCAACAACAGCATCTGCGGTCGCTGAGCCAGTGCCCGAGCAATGTGAACGCGCTGGCGTTCACCGCCGGACAAACTGCGCCAGAGACGATTGCGCAGGTGCAGGGCGTCCACATCGATCAGCGCCTGCTCGACGATGGCATCGTCCGCCGCTGACCACGGTTGCAGCGCCGACAGCCACGGTGTGCGCCCCAGCGCCACGGCGTCGAACACGCGGATGCCGTCGTCGGTGTCGGCCTGTTGCTCGACCACCGCGAGGGTTTGCGCAATGCGTCGGCGGGGCATTTTACCCAGACGCTGACCGTCAATAAGCACCTCGCCAGCGCTCGGTTCGCGCAGCCCGGCGAGCAGTTTCAGCAGCGTCGATTTGCCCGAGCCATTCGGTCCGACAATGCCGAGGGTTTCGCCACGCCGGACCTCAAGCCTGACGCCGTTGAGCAGTTCGGCGCCGCGCACCTTGAAGCTCAATCCGCTACAACTCAGGACGCTGTTCATCGCGCGGACCTGCGGCCAACCAGAATCAAGGCAAATACTGGCGCGCCGACCAGCGCCGTGATCACCCCGACCGGAATCACTTGACCCTTGATCAACGTGCGCGACAACACGTCCGCGGCAATCAGAAACACCGCTCCACCCAAGGCACTGGCCGGCAACAGTCGGCCATGGCCGGTGCCGAGCAACAGGCGCGCGGCGTGGGGAATCACCAGACCGACAAAGCCGATCGAGCCGACAATCGACACCATCACCGCCGTCACCAGCGCCGCGCAACCGATCAGCAGAATCTGCACGCGCCGCACTGCAATGCCCAGCGATGCCGCCGAATCCGCACCAAAGGTAAACGCATCCAGTGCGCGCCGATGCCACAGACACACCGCCAGCCCCAACAAAGCCGCCGGCACCGCCAGCCACACCGACGGCCAACGCACGCCGCCGAGATTGCCGAGCAGCCAGAACATGATCCCGCGCGCCTGTTCGGAGCTGGCCGAGCGGGTGATCAGAAATGCGGTCAATGCGTTGAACAGCTGCGAACCGGCGATGCCGGCGAGAATGATTTGCCCGGTGCCGCTGGCCGAACCACTGACCCGCGCCAGCAGAATCACCAGCACGAACGCCATCACGGCGCCGGCGAAGGCGCCGACCGACAGCGAGATAACGCCAGCGCCGACGCCGAGCAACGCGACCATCACCGCCCCGGTCGAGGCGCCCGCGGAGATCCCCAGAAGATACGGGTCGGCCAGCGGGTTGCGCAGCAGCGACTGCAAAATCACTCCGCACGTTGCGAGCCCGGCGCCGCAGGCCGCGGCGACCAGCGCGCGGGTCAGGCGATAGTTCCAGACAATGCCTTCGTCGATGGGGTCGAGCACATGTCCGGCGCCCCACAGTTTGTTGGCCAGCACTTGCAGGACGATGCTCGGTTCAATCGAGGTTTCACCAATGGCCACGCCGGCGATCAGTGCCACCGAGAGGATCGCCAACGCCAGCAGTACTCGGATCAATCGCTGAGTCATTTCGACAGGTCATAGCCGTTGATGGCCGTGGCCAGTTGTTCCAGACCATCGAACATGCGCAGGCTGGCCTGCATCGCCATGGCATCAAGAATGATGATGCGGTTGTTTTTCACCGCGTCCATGTTGCGTGTCACCGGGTCGCTGCGCAGGAACGCGAGTTTCTTTTCATAGTCGTCAGCGGGGAAGCGGCGGCGATCCATGCGCGCGATCACCAGAAAGGTCGGGTTGGCCTTGGCAATGGTTTCCCAGCCCACGGTCGGCCATTCTTCGTCGGACTTCACAACGTTGCGCACGCCGAGGGTGCTGAGCATGAAATCGGGAATGCCTTTGTGCCCGGCCACAAATGGCTCGATGTCCATTTCGGCGCTGGAGAACCAGACCAATGCGCTGGCGTCCTTCAACTGTTTGCCTTGGGCGGTGGCGATGGATTTGGCGAGGCTGGCCTTGAGCTGGCCATTGAGCTGTTGACCGCGATCCTGCACATCGAAGATTTGCGCCAGTTGGCTCACGCTTTTGTAAATGCTGTCGATGCTGAAGGGCGCCAGCCGCGTGCCGTCGGCACCGACCAGATTGTCCTTGGCCTCGCAATCGGAGGGCAGCAGGTAGGTGGGGATTTTCAGTTCATGAAACTGCTCCCGAGTGCCGACCGCGCCTTGCGGACCGACCATCCATTCCAGCTCCACGGCAACCAGTTCCGGGCGCTTGCCGATGACTGCTTCGAAGCTCGGTTCGTTATCCGCCAGGCGTTCGATCTTGTCGTTCTGCGCCTTGTATTTATCCAGCACATTGTTGAACCACAGCGAAGTGCCGACGACTTTATCCGCCAGACCCATGGCGTAGAGCATTTCCGTGCCGGCCTGGCCGATGGTCACCGTACGTGCTGGGGCGTGCTGAAAAGTCAGCGTGCTGCCGCAGTTCTCAAGCGTCAGGGGATAGACCGTCGGTGCCGCATGAGCCAAGGCGCAAAGACTCAGACCGGTGATGAGGGTAGCAACGCGAGGCAGCAGCATGGGGCAGTCTCCAAGGGTTCCGTACGGGGCGGGGGGGTACGGATTGGAAACACACCTTCGAACGCGGTCAGGGAAACCTGCGCAAGGCCGGCATTTGATCAAAGACGCGCGGCACGATGTCCTTCCCGGACACCCCGCCGGTTAGTCAGTCACTGTGCCGGCAGGTCTCCTGACTGATGCGTCATCGCCGCGCTCCGGCCTTCCCGGGATTCACCCAGTGGCAGTCGTGGAGCAGGCTCAGCACCTACAGTTGCGGGGGCAGTTCCGATTGATGCTGTGCAAGCATTTCGGATTCCCTATTAATCCCGTGTGGAAACCGGCGGCGGCATGGTAGTCGATCAGGCCGCTGAAGGGGAGACGAATCTGTCGGGACGAGGATTAATGGCGGTTCATCAACCCGAGCAATACGCCCAGGCGCAGGCCCGGTTCAGACGGCGCCATCTGCGCGATGCCGAAGACTTTGAAGGCGGCCAGCATCAGCACCAGGCCGGCGGGCAGAATGCTTTGGCGATAGGGTTGCAGGCCGGCAATTTTGAGCTGTTGGACGTTGCTCACCTTCAGCAGAAGCAGCGACAGGCGCAGCAGTCCGCCGTAGGTAATGCCGTCCTGGCCGTAGTCATTGAGCCGATTGGCCTTGAGCGAAGGTGTGACTGTCATGACACTGTCATGATTCAGCGCCTATGCTGAGGTCAATACATCGCGTGTTCTTAAAGTTTCTGCTGCCAGTTTTGGCAGCTTTTTTTTGCCTGGGATTTGAGCGAGACCGCTGATCGTTCCCATGCTCCGCGTGGGAACGGCTCTAGGGACGCTCCGCGTCCAGTGACGCGGAGCGTCACGGGCTGCATTCCCACGCAGAGCGTGGGAACGATCAGGTGTCAGCAGGCTTGCGGGGTTTCGCCGCGCGCCAGGCGTGCGTTGATGTCGTCGATGACTTCAGGCAGCTCGGCAATGGTGTCGATCAAGTAATGCGGACGCGATGGCGCGAACATCTTGCCGATGCGCTCACGTTCTTCCGCGAGACGATCCGACGGCAACGCTTTGAACTGTTCGTAGGTCAATCCGAGCGCATTCCCCGAGCAAGTCAACGCCACCGTCCACATCCCCGCGCTACGCCCTTCAAGAATCCCCGGCCAGGTGTCATCAACCTTGACGCACGCGGCCACATCATCGATGCCCAAGGCAATCACGTTGGCCAACGACTGCGCCGGATACGGCCGGCCATTGGGCACTTCATCGGTGGCGACGACATGGTCAGCGACATAACCATTCTCTCGCGCCAGCTCGACAACCTTGGCCATCACCACCGCCGGATACCCGGAGCACGAACCAATCTTCAAACCCTTGTCGCGCAACGCCGCAATCGCTTCGAACGCACCGGGAATCACCGCCGAATGCAGGGCGATCTTCTCGATCTGCAACGGCATGAAGCGTTCGTAGATCGCTGTCACATCGTCGTCACTCGGCAAGCGATCAAACGCGGCGCGATAACGCTCGGCGATCTGCGGCAGGTTGCACAACGTGCGGATGTGATCCCATTTGCCCATGCCCATCGGGCCGCGCGCTTCCTCCAGCGATACCGCGACGCCGAACTCGGCAAAGGCTTCGACGAAAATCTGCGTCGGCGCAAATGAGCCGAAATCGACAACGGTGCCGGCCCAGTCAAGGATCGCGGCTTGCAGGTGAGTCGGTTGTTGGTACTGCATGGTCAATCTCCGTTTTCAGGTAAGCGTTGGCCGTCCCTCAAGGCAGGGGTCGGCGGTGGGCGTCAGGGGTGATCAATTCATGGGCGGCGCTGAGTCGAACAGTTCGGCAATCACCGGTCGGTTGCGACGGATGCCAAGACAACACAGGTGGTATTCGATGAAGAACGGGTGATCGACAAAAGTGATCGGCGTGGTGCCGGGCGTTTCGGCGTACTCGACCGCCGAGACAAACCCGATGCCGATGCCTTTGACGATCGCATGCACGATGGCTTCGCGGCTGTTCAGTTGCATGACGCGATTGAGTTCGATGTCGAGGCGCTTGCAGCTTTCTTCGACCAGTTGCCGGGTGCGCGCACTTTGCTCGCGCATCACCCATTTCTCGCGGCTGATTTCGCTGATGTGAACCTGCGACTGGCTGGCCCACGGATGGTCATCGCGCACCACGGCAATAATCGGATAGCGGTGATATAGCCGCGTGTGGAAGCGCTCATCGAATTCCGACAACGCCAGAATCGCCACGTCGATATCGAAGTTGAACAACCGCGCAAGGGTTTCCTTTTCCGAGGAAAACGAGGTTTCCAACTCGATGTCCGGATGGCGCTGCATCAGCTCGTAGGTCAGGTTCATCGCAATCGGCGGCGACACCGCACCCAGGCGCAGCATGCCGTTTTTACGTTGCTTGAAGCTCTGCAGCAGTTGCACAGCCTCATCTTCCTGGCCGAACAGGCCTTGAGTGATCGCGTAGAGTTTGTGCCCGGCAGCGCTCATCTCGATGTAGCGCCCGCGCCGATGGAACAGTTCGACCGAGAAGGTTTTTTCCAGCGCGTTGACCTGCTCGCTGACGGTCGGCTGGCCGACGCTGAGGTATTCCGCCGCGAGGGTAAAACTGCCGGTCTTGGCCACCGCATGAAACGAACGCAACCACTTGTGATACTGGTACATGCAAGCCCCGTCAGCGTCGGATGAACAATGCCACCGCCGCGCTGCACAGGCAGGCACTGGTGACCACTATGAAGATGAGAGACGTGTTTGCCGTGGTGTCAAGCAAACGACCAATCATCGGCTCAGCCAGACCGGCAAACAGATAGGAGGAAAAATTCATGATCCCGGTCGCGGTGCCGGCGCGTTTGGCACCGACCAGATCCGGGCACAGCGCCCAGAAACTCGAGGCCGGGCCGTAGACGAAGAAGCCGCAAAGGAACAGCGCCACCAGGCCGATCACGCTCTGGGGCGGCAGGCTCCACATCCACAAACTCGTCGCGGCGCC
The DNA here is from genome assembly GCF_050586545.1 of Pseudomonas sp. WC2. Classification (NCBI taxonomy): domain Bacteria; kingdom Pseudomonadati; phylum Pseudomonadota; class Gammaproteobacteria; order Pseudomonadales; family Pseudomonadaceae; genus Pseudomonas; species Pseudomonas sp. WC2. The sequence goes on from NZ_JBOBDR010000006.1 coordinate 276,273, forward strand.
AAGGAACATGTAGAGCATGATCGCCAGATAACGCTTGGAGCCGAACAGCTTGTCCGACACCCAGCCATTGCTCAACGCGCCAACCGCCATGCCGACGGGGAGGGCGACGGTGATCCATTTCGGATCGACCATGCTGTCGCCGCTTTTCCAGTTGGCGCCGAGAAAGTGCACCGGCACCCAGACGATCAAGCCGTAGCGCGCCGCGTTCTGAAAGCCCAGTGACAGCGCGGCGATCAGCAGGCGCGGATTCTTCAGAACGGCTTTATAGCGTTGCGCCGAGGTCTCGACTTCGCCATGCGCGGCTTCCTGATGTTTGTCGTCAGCGTTGGCCACGCCGGTATCGCCTACCGGTTCGAAGCCCAGATCCTGCGGCCGTTCACGGGCGACTAGATAGAAAATGATCCCGCCGGCCAGCATCAGCAGCACCGGCAAACGGAAGATCCAGCGCCATTCCAGTTGCAGCACTTCAAGCACGACGATGGAGGTAACGTACGACAGAATCGACGCGCAACCGGCGGCGAAGGTGTAAAAGCCATAGACCTTGCCGCGTTCACCCGCCGCCCACCAATTGGCAATCAGCCGACCGCCCGGCGCCCAGCCCAAGGCCTGGAAGTATCCGTTGACGCCCCACGGCAGGATCAGACTGGTGAAACCGCCGGCAAAACTGGTCACCCAGTTCGCCGCGCAAGACAGCACTGCGCCGAGGGTCATGATGCGCCGGCCACCGAACTTATCGGCGAGGTTGCCGTTGATCGCCTGACCAATCGCATAAGCCCAAAGCATCGCGGCGGAGGCCCAGCCGAGGGTTTCCTTGCTCAAGCCGAATTCAGCCTGAATCCCCGGAATGGCGAAACCGAAGGTCTGCCGCCCGGTGTAGAAAAACAGGTAACAGAACATCGCTGCCAGCAGCATGCGCCACTGCGCGACCCGGAACGAGGCAGAGCGTACGGCGAGACCAGGCATTGTTTGGGCACGATTCATGATCTTTTCCTTATTGTTGTGGGTTCCCGCTGGGTGTCGTCGGCGGGTGCACTCTTTTTTGGTGCGACAGGAAATCACCGCAGCGTTTTGCGCCGCCGGCTGTGCTTGGGTTGTTCAGGTGTGGGGCGGCGTCAGGCGGCTTGGCAACCAATGAAGTTCTTGCCGCGTGCGCCCTGCATCGCCAAGTGAATGATGTCTTCGGCGTCCTTGGCCGAGACGCCATAGTCGGCAAACTCGGTTTTCACGCCCAAGGCATGAAGGAATTCGCGCAACTGCTGCTGAGCCTTGGGCAGGTCTTCACCGAACACCCGCTGCAAGACGCGGTCGCGGGTAGCGTCATGCCCCCACGCCAGACCGAGCACCAGCGGCAGGGTGAAGGAGCAGGCAATGCCGTGGGGCAGGCCATGGCGCAAGGTCATCTCGTAGGAAATGGAATGCGCCAGCGCGGTTTTGGTGTTGGAAAACGCCAGGCCGGCCTTGAGCGCCGCCAGTGCCATGCGCGTGCGCAGTTCCTGGCTCGACAAGTCTTTTTGCAGGCTCGGCAGGCACTCGAGAATGTCTTCGATCGCCGAGATGGCGAAGGTGTCGGAAACCGGATTGGCGTTGACGTTCCAGATCGACTCCAGCGCATGGGAGAGCGCGTCTAGCCCGGTGGACACGGTGACGCCGGCGGGTACGGTCAGCATCAGCTGCGGGTCGATGATCGCCACACGCGGCCAGGTGCAATCCAGGTGCAGCGAGTATTTCTTCTGGCTGGCGCTGTCCCAGATGGTCGCCCACGGTGTGACTTCGCTACCGGTGCCGGCGGTGGTTGGCGCAGCGATCAGCTGTTTGCAGCATGGCGGCGTGAAGGGTTTGCCGCTTGCGAGCAGCGCCAACAGTTCATCGAAATGCCCGGATTCGGTGCCGACGATCAACGCTTTCGCGGTGTCGATGGCGCTGCCACCACCGACCGCGAGCACCACATCGCAATCGCCGGCCTGCTGCCAGAACTGCTCATAAGTGCTGCGCAGGTGAGCGACGTCCGGGTTGGGCTGAACGTCTTCGAACACGTAGACCAGACGCTCACCGAGCAACGCTTGCAGGCGATCGACCAGCCCCAGCCCACGGGCCTCAGGGAAGGTGACGAGGGCCACGGTCTGCTGGTCGGTAATGGCAGCGAGGTCTTGCAGGCTGCCCCAGCCGAAACGGGTATCGACGGGGTTCTGGAAGCGGGCAGTCATGATGAATCCTTATTGTTGTTGTCGTGTGGCGCCATACTCAGCGCCCGTCGACAACGGCTCAAATCGATAATTCGCAGGTTTGAATCGGCTCAGCCGATAGCCGCTCGACGTCAGCGCGCCGAACCGCTCTGGATCGCCGCACGCAGGCGACTGGAGATGGCGTCGGCGACGATCACCATGAAGGTGATAACGATGATGCAGGTCGCGGTTTCCTGATATTTGAACAACTTCAGACTGCTCACCAGTTCGAAACCCAAGCCACCAGCGCCGACCATGCCGAGCACCGTGGCCGAGCGCAGATTGACCTCGAAGCGATAGAGAATCACGGCAATCCACGCCGTGATAACCTGTGGCAGGACGCCAAAAACGATGACCTGCAACGGTCGCGCCCCGGTCGCTTGCAGCGCTTCAATCGGGCCTTGGTCGATCTCTTCGATACTCTCGGCGAAGAACTTGCCGAGCATGCCCAGGCCATGCAGCGCCAGCGCCAATACACCGGGGAACGGCCCGAGCCCAACCGCCGAGACAAAGATCAGCGCGAGGATCAGTTCGTTGATGCTACGGGTGAAATTCAGCGCCTGACGTGTCGTATGAAACAGCCAACGGTTGCGGCTCAGATTGCGCGCCGCGAGAAACGACAGCGGAATCGCCAGCAACACGCCGAGCAGGGTGCCCCAGATGGCGATCTGCAAGGTTTCCACCGCAGGTGCGATCAAGCGCGGAAGAATGCTCAGATCCGGCGGAAAGGTGCGCGAGAGAAAGTCACCAATCTGCGGCAATCCCGCCGCCAGTTCCCCGAGGCTGAGCTGCGCGCCTTGTGCGCTCCAGTTCAATGTCCACAGCACGATCAGGACGATGCCGGCGGTGGTCAGCCAACCGCGTGTGCCACGGGGCCGCTCGCCGACCCACTGATAATTTTGCGATTGCATGTTCAGGCCCTCGAGGCAGCGCGATAGGTCAGGGTGGGCGCCGGGACTTCAGCGGAGTGTTCCGCGGATTGCCCCGGATAGATTCGCGCCAGATCGGCCTCGGTCATGCTCGACGCTTTGCCATCGAACACCAGACTGCCATGGGCGAGGCCGACCACACGGTCGCCGAACTCGCGGGCGTATTCGACTTGGTGCAGATTGCACAGCACGGTGATGCCCAGTTCGCGGGTGGCATCGCGCAAGTACTGCAACACTAGCCGTGCCGTTTTCGGGTCGAGGCTGGCGATCGGTTCATCGGCGAGAATCACCTTTGGCCGTTGCGCCAACGCGCGGGCAATGCCGACGCGCTGCTTCTGCCCGCCGGACAACGAATCGGTGCGCTCACCGGCCTTGTGTGCCAGCTCGACGCGTTCCAGGCATTGCATGGCCAGCGCCACATCGTCACTCCGGAACAGTTGCAGAATCGAGGCGAGGGTGCCGACGGACCCGAGACGACCGGTCAGTACATTCTTCAACACACTCAGGCGCGGCACGACGTTGTGGTGCTGAAAAATCATCGCCACTTCACGGCGCAAAATGCTGGTGTCAGGGCAGGTGCGGGCATCGATACCGGCCACGCTCAGCGTGCCGCTGTCGGCCTGCGCCAAGCGATTGATGCAACGCAGCAAGGTCGATTTGCCGGCGCCGGACTGACCGAGCACCACAACGAACTCACCCGCAGCGACTTCAAGGTCGATGCCGCGCAACACCGGGTTGCTGCCGTAGTGTTTGCTCAGTTGGCGGATGCTGATCATTTCATGCTCCGCAAATCGAGATCGAGCACCTTGGCGGTTTCGCGCACCACGTCATAGGACGCGTCGGTGGTGGGCTGGAAGCCATTGAGCACACCCTGATCACCCCACGGCACGTCTTTGATCGAGGCCAATGCGTCGGCGACTTTCTTCTTCAGTTCCGGATCGAGCGCCTTGCGCCAGACCATCGGCGATTCGGGGATCGGCTTGGAACTCCAGACAATTTCGAAGTCATCCTGCTTGACCACGCCTTTGGCCACGGCGCTGGCGAAGATGCGGTCAGCCACAGCGGCGGCGTCGACTTTCTTGTTCTCGACCGCAAGGATGCTGGCGTCGTGGGAACCGGAGAAAATCACGCGTTTGAACAAGGTGTCCGGCACAAACCCGGCCTGCTCCAGTCCTGCTTTCGGGAACAAATGACCGGACGCCGAGCTTGGGTCGACGAATGCGAATGTATGCCCCTTGAGGTCGGCCAGCGAATGAATGCCGCTGTCCTTGCGCGCCAGAATCACGCTTTTGTAAGCGCTCTGGCCGGTCTTCTTGGTCACCGCCACCGAGAACGCTTCGACGTCCGCCACCGAAGTCGCCAGCACGTAGGAGAACGGCCCGAGGTAGGCGACGTCGAGTTTGCCCGAGCGCAGCGCTTCGATGATGCCGTTGTAGTCGGTGGCCACGAACGGCACCACCGGCATGCCGATTTTGGCTTGCAGATCGTCGAGCACCTGTTTGCTCGATTCGATCATCGCCTGGGAATCTTCCGAGGGGATCAAGCCAATGGTCAGTTTGTCCTTGGCCCACACCTGACTGGCACTCAGGGCAAGTACGGCAAGGCTGGCGACACGCAGAAACTGTTTGATTGTTTTCATGGCATTCCACGGTGTGGTTGGGAGTTGCCACAGGCTAGGTCTGTCACGTGACAGTCATTCAATCAATTCAATATGCGAAACCGCAGCTAACTATTGATGGAGTCTATGGATGTCGAGCGCCAAATTGCGGGCCTTTCTCGCCGTCGCCCGCCACGGCAGTTTCAGTGCCGGGGCGCGGGCGTCGGGGCTCAGTCAACCGACACTGACCACGCAGGTGCAAAGTCTGGAGCGTCAGCACAATGTCGAGCTGTTTCATCGGCGTGGGCGGCGGATTGAATTGTCGGATGTCGGGCGGCAATTGCTGCCCATCGCGCAACGGCTGGCCTTGCTGGAACTGGAAGCGCACAACCTGCTGCGCGACTCCGGGCGGCTCGACAGCGGCCAGCTCAAGGTCGGTGCGGTGGGGCCGTTTCATGTGATCGAAATGGTCGACAGTTATCTGCAACAGCATCCGAATATCGACGTGTCGATCCGCGTCGGTAACTCGGCGCAAGTGTTATCGGATCTGGAGAATTACGTCACCGACATCGCCGTGCTGGCCGGGCGTCAGGAGGATCCGGCGTTGTGTTCGGTGCGTTATGCGCGGCACGCGATCATCTTGTTTGCCCACCATGAGCATCCGCTGGCCAATCGCGGCAGCGTGCGTCTGGAGGAATTGGAAGGGCAGCGGCTGCTGCAGCGCGAACCCGGCTCGACCACGCGGCTGGTGCTGGAGCAGGCGCTGAATGCGGCGCAGGTGAAACCGAGGATCGCCATGGAAATCGGCAGTCGTGAGGCGTTGCGTGAAGCGGTGGTGCGCGGGTTGGGGCTGGGTGTGGTGTCGGAAGCGGAGTTCATTGCCGACCCGAAAATCCGCACGATCAGAATCGAGGGCGAAGAACTGTTCACCGAGACGTATCTTTATTGCTTGGCCGAACGGCGTTCCAGTCGGCTCATTTCGTCGTTTTTCGATGCGGCACTCGGCTGAGGGTTTGCAATCTTTGGCGAGGTTTGGCTAATATACGATCCATATACACATCGTATCGGATTCATATATGGGCATCGTAAAGATTTCAGAGGACATGCACGAGAACCTGCGTATCTCCAGCAATGCGCTCAGCCGCTCGATCAACGCGCAGGCCGAGCACTGGATGCGCATCGGCATGCTCGCCGAACTGCACCCCAACCTCGACCACAGCGCCATTTGCCGCTTGCTGATCCGCGCCGAACAGAACGGTGGGCTGGATCTGCAACAACTGACTCAGGAAGCCGTCAGCGCATGAGAAATCAAGTCAAGATCAACACCCCGGCCGACATCGCCCAATCCCGCGCTGCCGGCAAACTGGCCGCCGAAGTGCTGGCGATGCTGGTGCCGCACGTCAAGGCCGGCGTGACCACCGATGAGCTGGATCGGCTGTGTAACGACTACATCGTCAACGTGCAGAAAGCGGTGCCGGCCAACGTCGGCTACCACGGTTTTCCGAAAACCGTCTGCGCCTCGGTCAACGATGTGGTTTGCCACGGCATTCCGTCGGGCACGCCGTTGAAAGATGGCGACATCGTCAACCTCGACATCGCCGTGATCAAGGACGGCTGGTTCGGTGATACCAGCCGCATGTACGTGGTCGGGGAGGCAACACCTGAAGCGCAGCACTTGATCAAGACCACTTACGAAGCGATGTGCGCGGGCATCCGGGTGGTGAAACCGGGCGCGACGTTGGGCGATATCGGCCATGCGATCCAGAGCCTGGCGGAGAAGGAAGGCTTCAGCGTCGTGCGCGAGTATTGCGGGCACGGCATCGGCAAGGTCTATCACGACGAGCCGCAGATTCTGCATTACGGCTTTCCCGATCAAGGCATGAAGCTCAAGGCCGGGATGATTTTTACCGTGGAGCCGATGCTCAATGCCGGCAAGCGCCATGTGAAGAACATGCCGGACGGCTGGACGGTGCTGACCAAGGATGGCTCGTTGTCAGCGCAGTGGGAGCATATGGTGGCGGTGACGGAGACGGGCTTCGAAATCCTCACCGCCTGGCCCGACGACATCGAAGGCTATTCCCCGATCACCTAAACACCACAAAACCCCTGTGGGAGCGAGCTTGCTCGCGAAGAGGCCGTGTCAGTCAACATCAACATTGAATGACACAGCGCTTTCGCGAGCAAGCTCGCTCCCACAGTTGGACTGCATGCGTACCGGTTATGTGGTGTGTGCAGGGACGCTTTGCAGCCAATCGAGCACCTCATCCCACAACGGCTGTGCGCTTTCGCGGAAGTAACCCATGTGCCCGTACGGTTTGCTGCCCGCCGGCGGCTGCAGATCCAGCAATGTCAGCGGCGCATTCACCATGGCTTTGACAAACGCATCGCGCGAACGCGGCGGCGCCCACGGATCATCGACCGACGTGGCGAAAACGCATGGCGTTGTGACCTCGGCGTAGAGCGCATGCAGATGGCTCATCTGGGGGTCGTCGAAGTAGTAGTGGGGGAATTTGCACCAGCGTTTCCAGTCGTTGTAAACGCCCAGCGGCAAATCATCGCCCATGCCCAGCATGCTCCAGGCCATGTAGCCTTTGCGGGCGACAATCACCGGCAGCACAAACGTCCACATCAGACGGATTTTCCAGGCCTCGGTTCGGGACATCCAGCCGCTCCACCCCGCGCCACTGCCCAGGGTGTAGCAAGCTGTCAGGGCGGGGTGATTGGGCAACAGACCAATCGCGTGCCCACCAAACGAATGGCCGACCCAATACAACGGCAACGCTTCCTGGCTTAGCAGATCCACTGCCGCCGCCAGATCCTGATAAGCCCAATCCAGATAAGACATCTCAAAGCCTTTGAGGGAAGCCGGCTTCGATTCACCGATGCCCCGGTAATCGAGGGTCAGCACGTGAAAGCCTTGGCGCGCCGCATGCTCGGCAAAGCGCCGATAAAAACGCTGTTGCACCCCGGTGGCGCCGGCCATGATCAGGTTGCCTTTGACCGCGCCCGGCGCGCTGTAGCGCTTGGCTGACAACGGATAACCATCGCGGGCAATGAGGGCGATGTCCTGTCTCTGGATCGATTCGGTGAAGGCTGCGGCCATGGTGTTCATGAAATTGTTCCGAGTGAGTTGAGCAAAGCCTTCAGCGACCTTTGAACTGCGGTTCGCGCTTTTGCATCATCGCCATGACGCCTTCGCGGACATCCTCGGTTTTGATCAGGGCCAGCAGTTGTTCATCAAGCTTCGACAGTGCCGCATCGTCACCCTGATCCTGCGCCAGAAACGCCGATTGCAGCGTCGCCTGAATCGCCAGAGGCGCAGCCTTGGCAATGCGTTCGGCGTACTCGATGGCGCGTGCCAGAGTCTGGCCGGGTGCGACCACTTCGGTCAGCAGGCGCATGTGCAGGGCGGCAGTGGCATCGAACTCTTCCCCCGTGAGCATGTAGCGCATGGCGGCGGTCCAGCCCGCTGCGCGGGTGAAGCGCACGGTGGAACCGCCGGCGGGTGAGATCCCGCGCAACACTTCCAGATGAGCGAAACGGGCATTGGTGGCGGCAATGCTGATGTCGGCGTTGAGCATCAATTCGATGCCCGCCGTCCAGCAAATGCCTTCAATGGCAACCACCACCGGTTTACGCCTGCGCGGTTTGGAAACGCCCCATGGGTCGATGCCTTCTTCAGGATACTTGAAGGCGCCTGACACCAGTTTTGGCGTCAGTTCCATCAAGTCCAGACCCGCAGTGAAGTGCTCGCCATGGGCGAACAGCACGGCGCAGCGCAGTTCGTCATTGCGCTCATACTCGCCGATGGCCAATGCCAGGTCCGTCAGCATTGCACTGTCGAATGCGTTGCGTTTGCCGGCGCGATCCAGACCGATCAAAAACAACTGACCGCGTTGTTCGCGGGTGACTCGGCCGGGGCCACTGTTGGCTTCGTTCATCTCTGCTCTCCTTGAATTCTATTGGTCGCCAGTTACTGACCATTTGTTTGGTAAACAGAAACTAAACGAACAGTTGGTAACCGTCAAATTGAGAAGGGCAGGCTTATGTCATAGAATCACCGCCAGTTATCCGGATCAGGAAATACTCGTGCGACCGTTGAAAATCCCCCGTGAAGAGCTGCTTCTGCGGTGCGCCAATACCTTCAAGCGCCTTGGCTATCATGGCACCACCATGGACGTGCTTGCGTCCGCTTGCGGCTTTACCAAGGCTTCGTTCTATCACCACTATCCGAACAAGGAGGCCTTGCTGCGTGACGTGCTCGACTGGACGCATCAGGTCATCAACCAGACCTTGTTTGCCGTGGCCTTCGACGAAAAACTCACGCCACAAGAACGCCTGAGCAAAATGGGCCGCAAGGCTGCGCGGCTGTTTCAGGATGACTCGATTGGTTGCCTGATGGGCGTGGTGGCGGTCGATGCGGCGTACGGTAAAAGTGAATTGCTGGAGCCGATTCGCGGTTTTTTCGATGCATGGGCCAAGGCGTTTGCGCATTTGCTGGAAGGTCAGGTCGATGAGGGACAAGCCTTGCTGACCGCTCGACAATGGGTGGCGGATTACGAGGGGGCGATTCTGCTGGCGCGGGTCTATGGTGACGCGGCTTACATTGATGCGGTGACGCGTCGGGCGCTGGAACATTTGAGTGCCTGTCAGGCACCGACATAAGGCTTACGCGCTGGGTGTTGTGTCCTCGACAGTTGTCAGTCACGACACACACTGATTTCTTATCCAATCAGGGAGCAACACGATGAGTGCAATCACCCCGGCCGTGATGGCCGATCTCGCGCCCGACGGCGTGCTGCATGCCGCCATCAACTTCGGTAACCCGGTGCTGGCGCAGCGCAGAGCAGATGGTGCGCCGCAAGGTGTTTCGGTGGCTTTGGCGATAGCGCTGGCTGCCGAGTTGGGTGTCGCGCTGGAGATGCGCACGTTTGAGGCGGCGGGCAAGGTTTTCGCGGCGCTGGAGGAGGGCGTGTGGAACCTGGCGTTTCTTGCGATCGAGCCGGTGCGTGAGGCGCAGATCGCGTTCAGCGAACCGTACGTGATCATTGAGGGGACTTATCTGGTCGAGGCGCAGGCACCGTATCGCAACGTCGAGGATCTCGATCAGCCAGGATTGCGATTGGCCGTTGGCAAAGGCGCAGCCTACGACCTGTTCCTCAGTCGCACGCTGCAGCACGCCCAATTGGAGCGTGCCGAAACCTCGGCGGGTGCCGTTGACCTGTTTATCGAGCAACACCTGGATGCCGCTGCCGGAGTTCGTCAACCCTTGCAGAAAGTCGCGGATGCCGACGCGCGTTACCGCGTGCTGGACGGTGCATTCACGGCGATTCGCCAGGCCATGGCCGTGCCCCGTGGGCGCAGGGCCGGCGCGGCGTATGTGCGGGCGTTTGTCGAGCGCAAGAAGGCTGAGGGGTTTGTCGCGGCAGCGCTGGCCGAGAGTGGGCAGGGCGATGTGACGGTCGCGCCTTGAGACCAAAAAAAGAGCCACCGCAGCCCGACGCTGGGGTGGCCCTGAGGGGGACATTCTTGAAATGACGGCAGACCTTGTGGGAGCGAGCCTGCTCGCGAATGCGGTGTGCCATTCAACATTGCTGGTGACTGACACGGCCCCTTCGCGAGCAAGCTCGCTCCCACAGTTGATTTGCGGTGTTTTAGGGATTTCAGTGAGAACCGGCGGCTTTGTTGAGGTCGCTTTCTGTCCATTCGGTGTAGACGCAGGCATCAGCGGTGGCCCAGCGCACTTGCACCGGATCACCAGCCTTGAGCGGCATGCCGGCGGCGGACAAGGCTTTCACCGTCATCGACGTGCCGCCCGAGGTGACCACGCTGCACGTCTGGCTCTCACCGAGAAACAGCACTTCCACAACCTTCGCTGAAACCTCATTCCAACCCGACGGCAACGGTTCGCTGATCGCCTGTGCCACGCTCAACGCCTGCGCTTTTTCCGGCCGCACCATCAGCAACACATCCTGATCGGTGTGCAACCCAGCGGTCAGGCGAATCGATAATGACTGCCCTTCAAACGAAGCCGCCGCATTGCCCTGCGCCTTGAGCTTGAGGAAGTTCGAGTTGCCGAGGAACGAGGCGACAAACGCATTCGGCGGATTTTGATAAAGGTCATAACCGCTGCCCAATCCCACAATCTTGCCGTGACTGAAAATCGCGATGCGCTGGGACAAACGCATGGCTTCTTCCTGGTCGTGGGTCACGTAAACAATGGTGATGCCCAGACGGCGATGCAGTTGGCGCAGTTCGTCTTGCAAATCCTCGCGCAGTTTTTTATCCAGCGCACCGAGCGGTTCGTCCATCAGCAAAATGCGTGGCTCATAAACCAAGGCGCGGGCAATGGCGACACGTTGCTGCTGACCGCCAGACAGTTGCGAAGGGCGGCGATGGGCGAACTGCTCAAGCTGCACCAGTTTCAGCATCGCATCGACACGCTTCTCGCGCTCAGCCGTCGCCAGTTTGCGAATCGCCAACGGGAAGGCGATGTTGTCGCGCACTGACAGATGCGGGAACAGCGAATAGCGCTGAAACACCATGCCGATGTCGCGCTTGTGCGGCGGTACATTTACCAACGATTCGCCGTTGACGAGGATCTCGCCGCTGCTCGGTGTTTCAAACCCGGCGAGCATCGACAGCGTCGTACTTTTGCCCGAGCCGCTGGAACCGAGGAAGGTGAGAAATTCACCGTCCTTGATGTCCAGCGAGATGTTGTCGACAGCGGCAAAGTCGCCGTAGTGCTTGTTCAGGTTGCGCAGGCTGACCAGGGGTTTGTCATTCTGCTGGGAGGCGTCTTTGATCACGGCACTCATGTCGTACTCCTGGCGCTCAAGCGCTGATTTCGTTGCGCCGGCGCAGCGCGGCGGCGATGACCATGACCAAAACAGACAAGCCGATCAGCAGCGTCGAAGCGACGGCGATCACTGGCGTCAGGTCCTGGCGCAAGGTGGTCCACATTTTCACGGGAAGGGTTTGCAAGGTCGGGCTGGCCATCATCACGCTGAGCACCACTTCGTCCCACGAAACCAGAAAGGCGAAGAGGGCGCCGGCCACCATGCCCGGGCGAATCGCCGGGAACGTCACCTTGAACACCGCTTGCAGGCGCGAGGCGCCGCAGATCACCGCCGCGTCTTCAATCGACTGATCGAACAGCTTCAGCGAGTTGATGATCGAGATGATGGTGAAAGGCAGCGCGACGATCACATGGCTGACGACGAAGGCGAACATCGTCCCGGTGTAGCCGAGCTTGAGGAACAGCGCGTACACCGCCACGGCGATGATCACCAGCGGCACGATCATCGGCAGGGTGAACAGACCGTAGAGCATTTCCCGGCCTGGGAAACGCCCGCGCACCAGCGCAAATGCAGTCGGCAGACCGAGGGCCACCGCAAAGATTGTCGTCAGCACAGCAACCTTGAGGCTGGCCGCGGCGGCGTTCATCCAGTCAGGGTTGGAGAAGAACTGGCCGTACCATTTCAGCGTCCAGCCCGGTGGTGGAAACACCAGCCACTGGGATGAGCCGAACGACAGCAGCACGATGAACACGATCGGCAACAGCAGGAACAGACCGATCAGCCCGGTGGTGGTGTAGAGGCCGAAGCGCATGCGCCGGCTCATCGCATTGGGGGTCAGGAGCATGTCGGCTTACCTCGCGTTACTGGCGCCAACCGGGGATTCCGGCTGAAGCTTCAGGTAGAAGTAGAACAGCACCAGAGTGATCGCGATCAGCAACGCGGCGCCGGCACTGGCCAGGCCCCAGTTGAGGAACGATTGCACCTGCTGAATGATGAACTCCGGCAGCATCATGTTCTGCGCCCCGCCGAGCAGCGCCGGGGTGACGTAGTAACCGAGCGACATCACGAACACCATCAAACCGCCGGACGCCAGACCTGGCCGGCACAGCGGCAGGAACACCCGGAAGAAGTTGGTCCACGGACTGGCGCCGCAGATCGAGCCGGCCTGCAGGATCATCGGGTCGATGGCCTGCATGGTCGCCTGCAACGGCAGCACAATGAACGGGATCATGATGTAGCTCATGCCGATCACCACGCCGGTGAGGTTGTGCACCATCTCCAGCGGCTGATCGATGATGCCCATCGCCATCAAGGCCTTGTTGATCACGCCCGAAGCTTGCAGCAGCACCAGCCACGAATAGGTGCGGGCGAGCAGGCTGGTCCACATCGACAACAGCACGATGTTGAGAATCCAGCGACCCCAGCCGCGCGGCACCAGAGTGATCGCCCAGGCCAGCGGAAAGCCCAGCAGCAGGCTGAACAGCGTCACCAGCCCGGCCACCGAAAAGGTGTTGAGCAGCACCCGCGCATACGCCGAGTTGGCAAACAGTTGTTCATAGTTGCCAAGGCCTGGCGTCGGTTCAAGCACGCCGCGCAACAGCAGACCAATCAACGGCGCGAGAAAGAACAGGCCGATGAACAGCAGCGCCGGTGCGAGGTTGCCGGCGCCGCGCCAGCGTTGTCTGAGGGACGGGGTTTGCTGCATCGCAACCGCCTGTGTTCCGTGGGCCGAGCCGGCAGCGCTTGCGGCGCTCCCGGTGGCAGTGGAGGGACGGGACGCGGAGGCCGCCATTTTCATTTGACCAGCCATTCGTTCCACCGTGTCGCGATGGCCTGGCCGTTTTTGGCCCAGTACGCGAAATCAAGAGTGATCTGATCCTTAGCGTAGGCAGTCGGCAGGTTGGGGGCCAGCGTCGAATCCAGACGCTCCACACTGTCGAGGTTGACCGGGGCGTAGGCGGTCAGGTTGGAGAAGTCGGCCTGGCCTTTGGCGCCGCTGGCATTGGCCAGAAACTTCATCGCCGCGTCCTTGTTTTTCGACCCTTTTGGAATGACCAGAATATCGGCCATGACCAGGTTCTGTTTCCAGCTCACCCCGACCGGCGCGCCGTCTTCTTGCAGGGCGTGAATGCGACCGTTCCAGAACTGGCCCATGCTCGCTTCACCGGACGCCAGCAGTTGCTGCGACTGCGCGCCGCCGCCCCACCAGACGATGTCTTTCTTGATGGTGTCGAGTTTCTTGAAGGCGCGATCCAGATCCAGCGGGTAGAGCTTGTCGGCGGCTACGCCATCGGCCAGCAGCGCCAGTTCGAGCACGCCAGGGCTTGGCCATTTATAGAGGGCGCGTTTGCCGGGGTAGGTTTTGGTGTCGAACAGGGCGCTCCAGTCCTGCGGCTTGTTGGCGCCGAGTTTGCCCTCGTTGTAGCCAAGGACGAAGGAGAAGAAGAACGAGCCGACGCCGTAATCGCTGACGAAACGCGGGTCGATCTTGTCGCGCTGGATGACTTTGAAATCGAGGGGTTCGAGCAGGCCTTCAGCGGCTGCGCGCAGGGCGAAGTCGGCTTCGACATCGACCACGTCCCACTGCACGTTGCCGCTCTCGACCATGGCTTTGAGTTTGCCGTAGTCGGTCGGGCCGTCCTGCACGACGGTGATGCCGCTGGCCTTGCTGAACGGATCGGCCCAGGCCTGTTTCTGCGCGTCCTGGGTGCTTCCGCCCCAGCTGACGAAGTTCACGCTTTCGGCAGCCATTGCAGCCTGGCCGGTGACGCTGAGCAGTCCCGCAAAAAAGATCGCGGTTGCAGCTTTGTTCAACACCATGTTCACGCCCTCATTGTTGTGTTTTTGAGCGGGCTTGCGTTGTTGCCCGCCTATCGGGAGCAGTAGCCGGACGTTCGTTGGAGTGTCCGGTCTATGGAATATCATATTATGGTATTCCAAACTTTGTGCAAGCACTTTGCCTTACCGGTTATCTGGCGAATCTGGTTTTTGTGGCTTGAAATGCGAAACACTGTGGGAGCGGGGAGGATCGTTAAAAAGAGGGAGGAGAAAAC